>JAAFHL010000060.1 GCA_013298365.1 Bacteroidota bacterium
AACAATGACTTCGTCTGTTTTCAAAATAGCAGGCGCAAGCAAAACCGTAAAAGAGCCATTTTCTACCTTCACTGATTTGGTACGATAGCCAATATAAGAAATCGTAATTTCGCTCATTGCCTGTGCAGTAGAAAGCGAGAAAAAACCATAATCATTGGAAAGTGTTCCCTCATTGCTATTTGCTGTGTTCCAAATCAAGGCAGAAGTCAATGCCTCACCCGTCAAACTATCCTTCACATAGCCGCTGACTGTAAACTGATTTTCGGCAAAAAGCTTGGATAAACACAGCAAGAACGCTGTTAATAGTAAAAATAAACGCATGAGATATAGTGTAAAAACAATAGTTGTAAAAACATATATCCGAAAAACAAAATGAAAACAGATTTTGTTTGGTATAGGCGAAAAATCTTGCTTATTTTTAGGGTTTATCTGATGCAGGAGTTATTTATGCACCATAAATTGTGTATTTTTGTAGCAAAATAAAACAAGATATGTACTTAGCACCACTTAATTATGACCGATTTTTCAAGAAAGTATTTTCGCATACACATATTGCAAAAGCTTTTTTAGAGGATTTTTTAGATGTAGAAATAGAGGAAATAACTTTGTTAGAAAGAACGCACCTTCTAACGAATAGTGCGATGAAAATAGAGGTAGATTTTCGCTGCAAAATTGAAGGTTCATACATCATTATAGATATGCAGCAATGGTATAAGCCAGATGTTGTGCGCAGATTTTATTTGTATCATTGTGCTGCGACTGCTTTGCAATTATCGGATTTGCCAGAAAAGAAACTGCCTATTATCACAGATGATAAGCGAGCAAAAAGCCTTGATTATCAAAATGTAGAGCCTGTTTTGACCTTGATATGGATGGTAGATGATTCTTTGCAGTTTACAGACAATCTTGCTGCCTACACAACTGCCCCCGAAATTGCCCTTGATTTTATTCACAATCAGGCACTTTGGGCAGAAAATGACCTAAGCGAATTGTTATTAAAGCGAGAAATCGTTTTGCAGGCTTTGCAAAATCGCCACAAAGATTTAGATTTTTTAAGGCAAAATAGACTTATTTTTATGTTTCAAAACAATATTATTAAGGATACAAAGTTTACAAAATATAGAAAATGGTTTGAATTTGCAGAGAAAACAAGGAATAAAAAAAATAGTGCAAAGGATTTTGTTTCGTTCAAAAAAGAGCCTATTTTTAATGATTTAATGCGAATGATACTCAAAAAAAGCTTAGATGACGGCGATTTTATCTACATCGAAAGCGAAGATGAGCATATCAAACTAGTCAATAGATTTACAGAAGGCGTAAGAAAAGATGCCTTAGCAGAAGGGATTGAAATTGGGCTTGAAAAAGGAGAGCAAATTGGGCTTGAAAAAGGAGAGCAAATTGGGCTTGAAAAAGGAGAGCAAATTGGGCTTGAAAAAGGAGAGCAAATTGGGCTTGAAAAAGGAGAGCAAATTGGGCTTGAAAAAGGAGAACAAATTGGGCTTGAAAAAGGAGAACAAATTGGCGCACAAAAGAAAATAATAGAAGGGATACAAAAAGCCCTAAAAAGAGGAAAATTAAGCCCAACAGAAATTGCAGAAGATTTTGAGGTTACTACACAATTTGTACAACAAATTAAAGCAGAAATGGAGAAATAGGTAATTAAGATGGCTTTATTCATAGCTATAGTGGTTTAGCCCATTTCTATGAATAAAGCCACAACTAACCTAATCTGTTTATTCGCTCACAGGTTTGGGGGAAGTTGTTCCTGTTGTATGGTCTTCCGACAATTCCTCCAATTCATCTATGCCTTTTGCGCCAGCTCCTGCCAACAAAAAGGTAGCTTTTCCAACAAAAACTTGGGTAACAAAATACTCGCCCGAAGCACTTCTGCACACCCCTATGCCTGTATGCAAAAACGCACCGTCCATATTTTTTTTATGTCCTTTGCTATTGTACCAGCCTTTTAAGGCAGCAGCAGGCAGTTTAGCGGCATCTATGTTATGTGCATATAGATTTTCGGCTGTGTGATATGGAATATTGGCATATTTATCAATTTTATTTACTCTATCATGGAAATCCAAATGCGAAAAAGCGATTTCACCTTTTGCCATACGGCGAGAATGGTCGAATGCAATAGCGTTCAATTCCTTTTGCATTTTCAATGCTTCCATGCCATTTGAAACCCGATACTCATTCACCACTTTATTCACTTCTTTGGCAATTGAAAGCATATTTGTGTCTGTAACAGCATATCTTTTGGTAGGTGTAGCAGCCACAACTGTAGTACGAGTAGTTGTGCCTCTTTGTTGATTTTGAGCAAAAAGCCCGGCTACAAGACAACAAGTGAGCAGAAAGACAAATCCTTTTTTCATATTCTTTTGAGCTTAAACATTAAGTTAGTGATTAATGTGCGAATTTAGGTAATTGTTACGGCTTTTTCCAAAATAAGGTTACAATATGTAAGAAAAAAGCGAATAAACGTGAAAGATAGGCTTGAATATGCGTAATGTTTTGGATACGTATTTTGGATAAAAACCATATTTTTACCCTTCATTTGCCAAAAAAATCCGATATTTGCGCTTCTTTCTCACAACATGCACATACAATCGCTATATCTTACATTTTTTAGAAATTACGAAGCCTTACAAATAGATTTTGTGCAAGGAGTAAACTGCATCACAGGGAAAAATGGGGCAGGGAAAACCAATATTTTAGATGCGCTGCATTTTTTGGCAATGACTCGGGGATTTCGCAGTAGTCAAGACAAACAAGCCATAAAAGAAGCTGAATCTTTTTTTTTGATAGCAGGTGCTTGGGAAAAAGCAGGCGATATGCACAATTTGCAATGCAATTTTATGGCAGGAAAAGGCAAAAAAATTGTGTTAAATGGCAAACCTTTGGAGAAATTTAGTGAGCATATTGGCAACTTGCCTTTGGTTGCTGTTTTGCCTTCTGACACAGAATTGATAAATGGCGGCGGAACGGTGCGGAGAGAATTTGTGGATTCCCTGATTTCACAATACAATCGCATTTATTTGCAGCAATTGATTTTATATAAAAAGTGTTTGGAACAAAGAAACGCCTTGCTTAAATCCTTTGCCGAAAATCGTTATTTTGACAAAGAACAACTGACTTTGTGGAATACGCAAATCATTCCCGCAGGTAGGTACATTTGGGCGGAAAGAGCTAACTTTTTGAAAGATTTTTTGCCCATTTTTGAAAATTATTTTCACAAAATTGTATCTCAATCCGAAAAACCTACGATTTCCTACGAATCTAAAATCAAAGAAAATACGGCACAAGAATGGCAAAGCCTTTTGGAAGAAAATGAAATGCGAGACAGGGTAAACCAAAATAGCAGCATTGGCACACACAAAGACGATTGGTCATTTTTGATACATGACATTTCTGCTAAGCATTATGGCTCGCAAGGACAACAAAAAACCTTTACAATTGCCTTAAAATTGGGACAATATGATTTGTTAGCGCAGCAAAAAGGTTTTCCGCCTTTGTTATTATTAGACGATATTTTTGACAAATTAGATAATTATCGCTTGGAAAGCATCGCAGATATTTTAGACAAACATATTGAAGGTCAAGTTTTTATAACTGATACCTCTTATGAAAGACTTGCGGGTGTTTTTGCCCATTCAAAAAGAGAAGTGAAGTTTTTTGAAGTAGAAAAAGGAAAAATAAAATAAATCTATAATAACGAAAAACCCGTATTGTAACAATATAACTGCTACAATATGGGTTTATGAAAATATAATCCTTGTTTTTATCAATGCGTTACCACTAATTTGTGAGAAGCAGAAATGCTAGCTTCACTCAAAATATGATAAAAATACGTACCTGCGCTCAATTCCGCAGTAGAAATGGTCAAGTTTGTCGCATTTTTTTCAATATTTTGGGTCAAAACTACCTTACCTGTGATGTCTGTAAGGCGAAGGCTACCTGTTTTTCCTTGCATGTCTAAGGGAATATTGGTGTAAGTATCGGCAGGATTTGGCGCATTGGGTTGCAATAAATCGTTTAAAGCCTGTTGGTATTCTACGCCAGAAATATTGGAGTAAAACCAGTCATGTGTAATTTTCACAAATTGCTTGCGAATTACGGTACTTGATAACATTTCAATACCAATGCCCAAATATACAACTTTGTAAGGCAAGCCATCTACTCTAATCCCTCCAACTTTATTCGTATTGTTGTTATAGTTGAAAATAGCTACTGCATTTGAACCTGCTTTAGGCAAAATCTCGTCAGGATACATATTTCCATTGTAAACATCTACAATATTTGCCATCGGCACAGTGCCATAAATCGCATCAGCCGCTAAAGATGTAAGTTGATTGTTGCTTGTGCCACCATCTGCTACATAAGTTGCCTGTATATAATCGCTAAAAAAGGCTTGATTTGCCGCAGTCGCATGATTGCCTGTAATACCAGGTGCAACGTCCCATGCAATGTCTTGTCCACAAATAAGCAAATTTCCACCTGCATCTAAAAATGGCGTAAGTACATTTACAATATCATCAGAAAGGGCAGGAAAAGTCCAACCTATATTATAGTAGATATTGTATAAGCCTTGCAAAGCATTATTTTGTTTAAGATAAAGATATTCATACTGCGTCAAAGCTCCTTTTACTGTGTTATTTGCAAAAGTAAGCCCGTCTGTATAAAGGTCTTGATAATTATTTACATTTCCTAATACCAAATCTCTAATGCCATTATTCACATAATAGATTTTTTTAAAGACTTGAGTTGGGTCATTTTGATTGGTAACCGTCAATTCATATTTTGCCAAAGCCACTTCATTGCTTGGATTTACTTCTACATTTAAGGTAGCCAAAGAACTTGCTGCGATGGTAATATTTTCGTTATTAGAAGGCAAAGTTGTACCATTATAGTTTATACCGCCAATCCAACCTGCAGGAGCATCAGAAGTCAAAGTTACATTCAACAGTTGAATGTCATTCATTGCATTTTCAAGCGAGCCAGAAAGACTTGTAACTTGATTTGCTGGCGGCTGAAAAGCAGATGCCCCATTAGAAATATAGGAAACTAACCAATCTTTACTTGTACCAGAGTTTAATACGGTGTGACTCACTTCTTCTTGAATATAGGCAACTACATATATTTGGGCAGCATCCCAAGTAGGGTCAAGCGTGTAGGAATAATTTTTGACCACATTTTGTCCCATCGCAGGCATTGCGATAGGGTCGCCAGCCGTTGCAGGCAGCATCTTACGAAATACATTTGGAAAAGCCATTTCACCATTAGAGCCTGGAGGAGTTGCATAGTTCACCATTTTCTCCACAACAGCCACACGTAATACATAATTACCTGTGGGAGAGTTGTTTATCCCATTTATTTTTACCGTAACATCACGTTGATTTCCATTCGTTGTCTCCATTACCACTACCTGAATCGGACTTCCTGCCAATTCATTTGCCACCAACATTCCCTCGCTGATAGAGCCAGGATTTGTGCTAACTGTACCCCCTACCCACATATTAGGTACACCCGAAACGCCATAATAGCTTACCCTGTCAGCTACTTCGCTAACATTTGCCGCATTCATAGGGTCCACACCAGGCCAAGAAGTATGATAAGCAATGTGATGAATCCTATTTTCATTTTGAGCATAAAATGTCTCAAAAGCAGGATTTTGCTGTGCGCACGGTCCACAAGAAGCTTGTGTAAAATGCTCTACTAAGGTGTAACGATTAGCAGATTGCGCAAAAATAGTTACAAAACTGCAAACTATTAAAAGAAGAGAGAGAAAAAGTTTATGTGTTTTCATTGTAAGAAAATATTTGGACAAATATAAGATAAAATGATATAAAAATCCATTTTCTTTTTTATATCTATAAAAAATCTTAATACATTGCACACAAGTTTCATAATACGCTCTAAAAACAAAACCTCCGTTTGTATAAAAACAAACGGAGGTCTTAACTTAGCTATTTCGAATAATTAAGCATTTTCTTGGTTTTCGTCTGAAGTAGTTTCAGTATTTGTATTTTCTACTACTTCGGTAGCATCTACAACTGCGGCTTCTTGTGCAACAGGTGCAACGGTTTCTACAACTGAAGTAACTACATCACCTGCCTTCTTCTGTCTTCTACGTTTTTTACCAGCAGCAGCAGCCGTTTTACCAGAGTTGATAGTATTGAAATCTACCAATTCTATAAGACACATTTCTGCGTTATCTCCAAGACGATTACCTGTTTTAAGGATACGCAAATATCCACCTGGACGCTCAGCAATCGCAGGACGAATGTTTCCAAATAGCTCCTTTACAGCATATTTATTTTGAAGATATGCAAAAGCGGTACGACGATTATGCATAGTATCGTCTTTAGATTTTGTCAAAATAGGTTCAACGAATACACGAAGTTCCTTTGCCTTTGCCAAGGTAGTTTGAATACGCTTATGTTCGATAAGTGAACAAGCCATATTTTGCAGCATAGCTTTTCTATGTGCTGTTTTTCTACCTAAGTGATTTACTTTATTACCATGTCTCATGATGTGAGTCGTTTTGTCTAATTAAAAATTAAAATAAAAAAACAATATGTTGCTTGTTCTATTCCTCGTCTAATTTGTATTTTGCCACTTCCATTCCAAATGTAAGTGCTTTATTAGCAACGAGTTCCTCTAATTCTGTAAGCGATTTTTTACCGAAGTTACGGAATTTCAACAAGTCAGCAATGTTATAACTAACCAAGTCTCCCAACGTTTTGATGTCAGCAGCACGTAAACAGTTGAATGCACGAACTGATAGGTCTAATTCAGAAAGAGCTGTTTTGAGCAATTTACGCATTTGCAAATAAGACTCATCAACCTCGTCTTTCTTCTCAGGTTTATCTGGAATCGGCACAAAAGGCACACTTGAAAACAAAGCAAAATGTTTTATCAAAATATTTGCAGCATCTTGCATAGCGTCATCAGCCTTGATAGTACCATCTGTCATCAATTCTATTTCAAGTTGCTCATAGTCAGTACGTTGTTCAATACGGAAGTCATCTACTGCAAAGCGAACATTTTTGACAGGTGTATAAATTGCATCAATAGCTATTTCGCCAATTGGTGCATTTGTTACTGCATTTTCTTCCGCAGGCACATATCCCCTTCCTTTAGATATAGTCAATTCTATATCTATTTGAGATTTTGGGTCTAAGTGTGCGATAATGTGATTAGGATTCGTTATCTCAAAAGCGGAAGTATGTTCAGCAATATCGGCTGCAGTAAAAACTTCTTTACCACGAACAGAGACGAAAATGCGATTGTCTCCATCTACGATTTTTTTGAACCTTACACCCTTCAAATTAAGTATAATTTCAGACACATCTTCTATTACGCCAGGAACTACCGAGAACTCATGGTCCACACCTGGGATTTTAATAGAAGTAATTGCATGTCCTTCCAGAGATGATAGTAACACACGACGTAGTGCATTGCCTATCGTTACACCAAACCCTCTCTCCAAAGGTCTCACATAGAATCGCCCATACGCTTCGTTATTTTTTTCGAGCGTAATTTTTTCGGGCATTTGAAAAGTAAGGAGCGCCATCTTTACACTTCTGAATTTATTTCGTTGATATGGATGTCTAAACAGTTGAAAGTGAAAAGTTGATAGTTTATAGCTGAAAATATTTATCATTTCTACTACAAAACAATCCTTATCAAACAATCAATATATAATTTTTGATGAAAACTTTACAGCTTTTTTAGAAAAACAATAAATTTTCCAAATATATAAACAGTCGAATACGATTTTGGGTCGTATCCGACATCAGTATCATTACTTAGAGTACAACTCTACGATGAGGTTTTCTTTGATGTTCTCAGGAATATCCTCTCTATCAGGCATCATTAGAAAAGTACCTTTGAATTCTTTTACATTCACTTGTACCCACTTATGGCGAGACGATGTACCTAACATTCTTGCAACTAGCTCTAAACCACGAGCTTTTTCTACTACCTCTACGGTATCTCCTGGTTTAAGTTGATAGGAAGGAATGTTTACTTTTTTACCATTGACCAAGATATGACAGTGGCCTACTAATTGACGTGCAGCACGGCGAGTAGGAGCAAAACCCATTCTATAAACGGTATTGTCTAAGCGAGCTTCCAACATTTGAAGGAAGATTTCGCCTGTTACGCCATGTTTATGAGACGCTTTAATAAAGGTATTACGGAATTGTTTTTCTAACAATCCATATAGGTATTTCACCTTTTGTTTCTCCTGTAATTGAACGGAGTAGTCAGAAACTTTCTTACGAGCTTTCCCGTGTTGTCCAGGGCCGTACTTTCTTCTTTCTAACGCTTTACAAGGACCAAAAATAGGCTCCTTGAATCTTCTTGATATTCGGCTCTTAGGGCCAGTATATCTTGCCATTGATATTGAAAATATTACTGAATGGGAAGTAAAATATGCTTCGTAGCAGTGAAATTACCTCATTTTAATACAAAAACAAACAAAATTTAAGATAGGTAATGAAACAAAGATGTTTCAAACCATATTACACTCTACGTTTCTTTGGAGGGCGACATCCGTTATGTGGAAGAGGAGTTGTGTCAGTAATTTTTGTTACTTTCACCCCTAATTGTCCGACAGTACGAATAGCTGCTTCACGTCCAGAACCTGTACCTTTCACAAAAACTTCAGCTTCACGAAGTCCTAAATCATGTGCAGATTTAACACAGTCTTGTGCAGCTAGCTGTGCAGCGTAGGGAGTATTCTTTTTAGAGCCTCTGAACTTCATTTTACCTGCAGAAGACCATGAGTGGACATTTCCTACTAAGTCAGTTACAGAAACAATAATGTTATTGAATGAGGTAGTAACGTAAACACGTCCTACTGGCTCTATTCTTTTTTTCTTTTTTACTTTGGTAATCTTAGCCATAATATTAGTTGAGAGTTGAGAGTGGAAAGTTGAGAGTTACAACCTCACAAACGTATCGCAATTCTCAATTATAGATTAAAGTGTTAATGCCAATTTGTCAAGGTTAAGTTTATAATCTCAAAACTTTCAACTACTTGTAGTGAACTTGTCGAACTATAAACTATCCACTTTCAACTTATTTAGTTACTTTTTTCTTACCAGCAACTGTTTTCTTCTTGCCTTTGCGTGTACGTGCATTTGTCTTTGTACGTTGTCCACGAACAGGAAGCCCTTTTCTGTGACGCAAACCTCTGTAGCAACCAATGTCCATCAATCGTTTGATGTTCATCTGTACTTCTCCACGAAGTTCCCCTTCTACTTTGTATTCATCATTGATAAGACGACGAATTTCAGTAATTTCGGTATCATTCCACTCACTAACACGTTTGTCGTGCGAGATACCTGCTCTGTCTAAGATTGCCTCAGATGTAGGTTTACCTATTCCGTAGATATAGGTAAGTCCTATAACACCCCTTTTGTTTTTGGGTAAATCAACTCCAGTGATACGTGCCATAATTAACCTTGTCTCTGTTTACACTTAGGATTTTTTTTGTTGATAACGTACAAACGACCTTTACGGCGAATGATTTTACAATCAGTAGTACGTTTCTTGATAGAAGATCTAACTTTCATATCTCAGTTCGTTAGTTATTAGTCTTTTATAGTAGTGAAAAATTCACTACATATATACAAGCCTATAATTAGGCTTTGTAGCGATATACAATACGTCCCTTTGTAAGGTCATAAGGCGTAATTTCTAATCTTACTTTGTCGCCTGTCAAAATTTTGATGTAATTCATACGCATTTTACCTGCAATATGAGCATTGAGTTCGTGTCCATTTTCTAACTTTACAAGAAAACGGGCGTTAGGATACGCTTCTAGAACAACGCCATCTACTTCAATAGGTGCTACTTTTGCCAAAATAGTTAAAAATTAATAGTGAAAAATTAATAATAAAGATGTATTAGATTTATTATTAACTATTTACAGATGCCTCAATAAACTCAAAAGTTGTTAAAATTTCAGCTTTACCTGTACGTATTACGACAGTATGTTCAAAATGTGCGGAAGGATGTCTATCAGATGCATATACAGTCCACTCATCGTCAGCGGTTTTTATAGCAGCTTTGCCCATATTGATCATGGGCTCTATCGCTATTACCATTCTTTCTCTGAGTAACTGACCTGTTCTGCGCCTACCATAATTAGGTACTTCAGGAGCTTCGTGTAGGTTTTTGCCAACACCGTGCCCTACCATTTCTCTAACTACACTATAACCCAATGACTCTACGTACATTTGTACAGCGTTAGAAACATCTCCCACAAAGTTTCCCGTAACTGCTCTTTGAATACCTTTATAGAGAGATTGTTTTGTTGCTTCTAAAAGTCTTTTCTTTTTGGGAGAGATTACACCTACTGGAAAAGTATATGCAGAATCTCCAACAAATCCATTTTTGACAACGCCACAATCTACTGAAATGATGTCTCCTTCTTGAAGAATTCTATTTTTAGAAGGCATTCCATGCACTACTTCCTCATTTACAGATGTACATAAAGTGTACGGATACGCTTTTACATCTTTATAAGGCTTATAGTCTTTGAATACTGGAATTGCCCCATTATCTAGAATAAACTCTTCTGCAATTGCATCTAGTTGGAAAGTTGAGATACCTGGCTTTATGTTTTTACCCACTTCCGCAAGTGTTTTGCTAACAAGTAAGCAGCTTTCACGCATTATCTCAATTTCTTCCTCTGTTTTAATAATCGGCTTTCCTTTTGCCATAACTAAAATTTATGATGCAATTGCTCCGGTTCTTTCACGACCTTTTACACGTCCTGTTTTCATCAAACCATCATAATGACGGTTTAATAAATAAGACTCTATTTGCTGTAAAGTATCTAAAACTACACCTATCATAATCAAAATAGTTGTACCACCAAAAAATTTGGAAAAATTTCCAGAGACACCACATATCATAGCTATTGCAGGAAGAACCGCTACTAAAGCTAATGATAATGAACCAGGTAATGTAATTTTATTCAATATACTGTCAATGTAATCCGCAGTGTTTTTGCCAGGCTTTATACCAGGTACAAAACCGCCAGTACGTTTCAACTGGTCTGCAATTTCATTTGGATTAACTGCAATAGCTGTATAAAAATATGTGAAAACAACGATAAGCAATACCAAGAAAAGATTATATGCAAGTCCTGTTTGATCATTAAATGCACCACCAACTGCTGATAAATACGAGTTATCGAACAGTCCTAGTAAATAAGTAGGAACCATTACAAGTGTTTGTGCAAATATGATAGGCATAACCCCAGAAGAGTTCATTTTCAAGGGAATATATTGACGAGCTGCGTCTTCCATACCTACCTCTTTTGAGATGCTTGTCTGACGGTTTCCCATCATTTGGCGAGCATAATTGATAGGAATGCGACGAGTAGCTTGGGTCAATGCAATAACCGCCATAGTAACAATCGCAAGTAATATTACCTCGATAAAGAACACCATGGGTTTATTTGCCTGAAACTCACTGTATAATGCAGGCAAGAATCCTGATACAATACCTATGGCAATAATCAAAGATGTACCATTACCGATTCCATTATCTGTGATTCGCTCACCCAACCAAACTAAAAACATAATTCCAGCTGTCATCAAAAATACCGTAGTAAATATAAAGAAACTAGAATCGGTAATTGCTTGCGGATATTGCCCTTTGAGATAGCCAACATAAGATGCTGATTGAGCAAGCCCGATGATGATAGAAAGGTAACGTGTAATTTGATTTAGCTTTTTTGTACCACTATCTCCTTCTTGACGTAATTTTTGAATTGAAGGCACTACTGCACCTAATAGTTGTACGACAATAGAAGCAGATATGTATGGCATAATACCCAGCGCAAAGATAGAACCTCGCGCAAATGCACCGCCAAGGAATATGTTGAAGAAATCCAACACCCCGCCACCTGCAGTACGTGATGAGTTGAACGAATCTTGAAGGATAGAAGAATCTATTCCAGGAAGAATAATGAACGAACCCAAACGAAATACAAGTAAAAGCATTAATGTATAGAGTATCCTATCTCTAAGCTCAGAGATGCTAAAAATATTGCGGATGGTTTGAATCAGGTCTTTCATTGTATTACATTTCGATAATTGTACCTCCAGCAGCTTCGATAGCTGATTTAGCAGAAGCACTAAATTTGTTCAATTTCACTTGTACTTTGGTATTGATTTCTCCACGTCCCAATACTTTTACAAGTTTACGGCTATTAGAGATAATACCATGTCTTACCAAGAAGTCGTGATTAATCTCTTCATTGGCAAAAGAAGTAGAAAGTTCCTGCAAGGTGTCCAAATTAATCACATCGTATTCTTTGCGATTGATATTGGTAAAACCAAATTTAGGTACACGACGTTGCAAAGGCATCTGACCACCTTCAAATCCTGGTCTATAATTATAGCCAGCTTGTGCTTTTTGTCCTTTATGACCTTTTGTACTAGTTCCGCCGTACCCAGAGCCTTGACCTCTCCCGATTCTTTTCGTTCCTTTTACAGAACCTTTTGATGGCGTAAGTGTAGATAAATTCATATTATAATATTACGCTTCCTCGATTTTAATCAAGTGTGAAACCTTTTTAATCATACCCAACATAGCATGATTTACCTCTTTTTCAACGGCTCTGTTAATTTTGCCCAAACCTAATGCCTGAATAGTAGCCACTTGGTCTTTGGGGCGACCAATAGTACTTCTTACTTGTGTTATTTTAACTTTCATACAATAAGAATTAACCGTTAAATACTCTACTCAATTCAATACCCCTTTGTTTTGCAACAATACGTGGTTCACGCATCAAACTCATTGCTTGCAAAGTAGCTTTTACAAGATTGTGAGGGTTAGAAGAACCCAAACGTTTGCCAATTACATCTGTGATGCCTGCGCTTTCTAATACAGCACGCATCGCACCGCCCGCTAGTACGCCAGTACCAGGAGCAGCCGGACGTAAGAGAACTTTTGCACCACCAAAGTTAGTTGTAATTTGGTGAGGAATTGTACCACCCATAATCGGAACCTTAATCAGGTTCTTTTTTGCATCTTCAATTCCTTTTTGAATAGCATCTGTTACTTCATTTGCCTTACCTAGACCATGTCCTACGGTACCATTGCCATCTCCTACTACCACGATTGCAGCAAAGCTGAAACGGCGACCGCCTTTTACTACTTTTGCCACACGTTTAACTTTCACAACTTTTTCTTTCAATTGTTGTGAGTCTGCTGTAACTCTAACTCTATTTTCGGTATTCATAATTGTTAGAAAATTAAACCACCCTCTCTTGCGCCTTCGGCTAAGGCTTGAATTCTGCCGTGATACAAAAAGCCGCCTCTATCGAATACGACTTTTGTTACACCCTTAGCTTTTGCCATTTCAGCAAGCATGATTCCTACTTGTTTACTTTGCGCTACTTTTGTTTGGGGCTGCGAAGATATATCTTTTTTCTGAGATGAGCAACTCGCAAGGGTAACCCCATTTACATCATCAATGATTTGTGCGTAAATAGCACTATTACTTCTGAAAACAGAAAGCCTAGGTCTTTCGAGTGTACCCTTTACTTTACCACGGATACGTCTGCGAATAGTCGTTCGTCTCTGTTCTTTTGCACTTAATTTAGACATTGCTAAAAAATTATGTGTGATTTCCTTGGATACTTAAAAGCACTATAGCAAGAACACAATAAAAAAAACCACATATTTATGTTCTTGATATAATGAATGATTACAGGCGTAAACCCGAAAATCGCTATATATCTTGAGCTATTGTATTTGATACAGACAGCAGTATATTCTGCGAAAATTATTTTTTCTTGCCTCCAGTTTTGCCTGCTTTTCTGCGTATTTCCTCCCCAACATAACGAACACCTTTTCCCTTATAAGGCTCAGGAGAACGTATATCACGAATTTTAGCAGCTACTTGTCCCAACAATTGTTTGTCAATACCCGTCAATGTGATTTTAGGATTTTGTCCTTTCAAAGTTTCGGTCTGAACGCCAATTTCTTTGGGAAGCACGAACATAATAGGGTGAGAGAAACCAAGAGAAAGCTCTAGTTCATTTCCTTTAGCTTCAGCTTTATAACCTACTCCTACCAATTCCATACGTTTTTCGAAGCCAGCTGTAACACCTGTAACCATATTGTTGACAATTGTACGATACAAACCGTGCATTGCTTTATGGCGTTTTTGCTCCGTGGGACGTGAAACAACAATCCCTTCTTCTTCTACTGAGAGGGTAATATCAGGGTGAACAGCTTGTGTTAGCACCCCTTTAGGTCCCTTTACCGTTACAACATTGCTGTTGTCAGTAGTAATACTCACCCCTTTGGGTAACGATATAATTTTTTTGCCTATCCTTGACATAACTGAATCGTAAAAGTCATTAGTCGTGAGTGGTGGTATTTAACGTAATTAATATACGTAACATAAAACTTCTCCACCTACATTCATTTTTCTTGCTTCTTTGTCGGTCATTACGCCATGAGAAGTAGAAACAATTGCAACACCTAAGCCGTTTAATATTTTAGGCATGGTAGAAGCAGCAGAGTATCTACGAAGACCAGGCTTACTGATTCTTGCGATTTCAGTAATGGCACCTTTTTTCGTTACTTTATCATACTTCAACGCAATTTTAATACTTCCTTGCGGACCTTCTTCGATAAACTTGTATTTCTTGATGTAACCTTTTTCAAGAAGTACTCGTGTAATCTCCTTTTTCAGATTGGAGGCAGGAATTTCCACTAATTTGTGGCCTGCACTTTGTGCGTTTCTTATCCTTGTGAGATAATCTGCTATTGGATCTGTTATCATAATTACCAGCTAGTTTTTCTTACTCCGGGTATTTTACCTGCTAATGCAAGGTCGCGGAATTTCACACGACAGAGACCGAATCTTCTGATGTAGCCACGTGGTCTTCCCGTAAGCATACAACGGTTTCTCAATCTTACAGGAGATGAGTTTTTGGGCAAAAGTGCTAGTCCTAAATAGTCGCCAGCCTCTTTCAATGCCTTGCGTTTTGCTGCAAATTTAGCAACTAAACGAACTCTTTTTGTTTGTCTTGCTATGATAGACTTCTTTGCCATACCTTATTGATTCTTTTGTAAACCTTGAAAAGGAACACCGAACTCTTTCAACAATGCCTTTGCTTCTTCATCTGTTTTAGCTGATGTAACAAAGGTAATATCCATACCAGAAATTTTGTTGATTTTATCCACGTCAATCTCAGGGAATATAATTTGCTCTTTTATACCCAAAGTGTAATTACCTCTTCCGTCAAAACCCTTGTTAGGAATTCCACGAAAATCTCTTACACGTGGTAAAGCTACATTAATGAAACGGTCTAAAAATTCATACATTTGCGCGCCACGAAGGGTAACTTTCACACCGATAGGCATCTCTTCTCTCAATTTGAAGTTAGAAATACTTTTCTTTGCTTTTGTTACCACAGGGTGCTGCCCTGAAATGAGTGCGAATTCTTTTACAGATTCGTCAATAAGCTTTTTGTCGTTCACTGCCTCACCTACCCCGCGAGAAAGTACTATTTTCTCTAAGACAGGAATTTGCATTACGGATTTGTAGCTAAATTGCTTGTGTAATGCAGGAGCGATTTGCTCTTTGTATT
>JAAFHL010000600.1 GCA_013298365.1 Bacteroidota bacterium
TTTATATTTGGGATTATCAAGGCGATAAACCCATACTTACATTTAGCAATGAATCTCAAGAGATTTTCTTGAACGATAAGTTTTATGATAGTTTTATTGTTAAAGATACCATTTATAAATTTTTATTTAAAACTTTTACTCCATTTGTAGGAGATGAACAGTTATTAATGTATTTTTGTCGTTCAAAAGGCGTGATAGGTATGGCGAGTCAAATAGATGAGATAGATTCTAATAAAATAATTTTATGGCACAAAGGCAGTATTTATGGCGATACCTTATACGCCAACAAAAAATATAACATAGAATAATTTCTCCGTCTTGATGGATAAGGCTTAATAAAACAGCAAAATATATACGCTAAAAATCAGCCCAAAAAACATTAAAAATATTTAATTATTTATTAATAAAATCCCAATAACATTCTAATATCTTTTGTTTGGAAAATAACAAAAGGCTTTTTATCTTTGTCAAATCAAACCTTACTTGTACATAATTTTTCATCATTCATTTTTAATTCTTACCATGCCATACAAGAAAAGCAAAGCTGACTATATAGTCAAGCCCGACAAATACAAACACACAAAACCAAAATCCCGCAATCCCTGGTCGCCTAACTATGACGATTCGCCAAAGGAGGAAGATACTACGCTTTTTATGCCACAGGATTATTCACAAGGCTATGTAAATCCGTATGTGAACACGCCAGATGCACCTGTTTTTGACACGCCTTCTGCGCAGAAAAATGTAGCAAACTTGCGTAGTTTTTTAGATAGCAACAAGCCGCTACATCTACAAAATAGGTGGAAACAGCAACCTGAACGTTTTACTTTTTCGCAGCCTATTGAGAAATGTAGCTGTGATCCAAAGAAAGAGGGTTTTGAGTATGATATAAATGAAAATGCAAGTCTGCCTTATAGTAGAGGCGGTTTAGGGTTTGATGGAGATGATTTTGTTGTAAAGAGCGAAAAAAAGATGCCTGCTTTAGAAACGCCTGTGTGGGAAAGGAAAAGACCGATTTGGGAGAAAAAGTCGGCTGAGATGAGTAGGGTTAGTGGAGAATACTTGGGTACTTATAAGAAGAAACCCGAGGGATTAGGATATAAATGGCCTACCAAAGAAGATTATCTTTATTTTAGAGTGAAAACAGAAAGTGAAAGAAAATCTGCATTTAAATATAAACATCCAGGTATTGCCCTCCAAGTAGGTCTGAATTTAAGTACTAAATGTGGTACGAATATATTTTCGGTTGCTGTCCGTTTTAGTAATGCTCTGCGTGAGGTCGTTACTACAAAAGATGCTACAGAAGAGGAGATAAATATTATCATAAATGGGATTCGTCATATTTTTGGTTCGCTCATTTTGACCAGCAAATTTGGAAACTTACAAGCTAAAGAAATAACAGACCTACACGAGATGAATCCTAATTTGATAGAAGATTTAACCCTAATTTATGGAAATAATCCCTTAAATTATAAAGTGCCTAAACTACCAGATATGGATCATGGAATGATAATTGATGATAAAATTGTGGAAGGACATTCAAATGCGTATGATAATGCAGACTCCATAGTAGATTTATTGAATAACACATTAGGTAGAGGGTTGGGCAATGAAATACAAACGATAAATGGAATGGGGGCATATAAAGACCAATTTCTATATGTATTGTCGTACTGCAATAAAGTTGGAGCATACAGCTATCATGATAAAGGTACTTACTACGACATTGAACAATATCGGTTGTCTAATGAAATGTATCAAAAATGTAAGGAAGTAGTTGCAAGTTTAGACCAATTTGGCTGGACACCAGAAGAAAGAGATAGATGTATGAGAGGGGTTGGATGGCCAAAAACGAATAAAAAATAACAAAAACAACTCCTTTTCAATATGAAATATACTATTTTAATACTCATCCTAGTATGTATGATTTCCTGCGGTTTAGACCAGGAATCCTCTTTATTAGTAGAGATGGAGGAGATGGCTGTAAGTAAATGTAGTGATAGTTCTTGCACCTTGGCTGTAAAAGAAATTACGCCATTTGAGTGGGATACACTGTATATTTTATATGCAGATTATCCTTATGACAATAACTACGATGCATTATTTCAGGAATTAGCCAAAGGAATTAAACCTGTTGTTTCGCTAAGTAGTTCCAGTTTTTGCAGTGGCTACATTTTTTTGAAAAATGGGAAATGTGTCAAAATACATATTGTAAGAAATTATGAATCACTATTCGACGACCCCAAATGTCTTATAGAGGAAGGTTTGTACTTCAATCTCACCAAAAAAACAGACGAGCAGAAAGACTATTTTACTATTTTGCCTGATGATTCTATCGTTATATATAAGCCTGGTTTCTCCGCCCAAGCCTATTTGTTATGATAGATATAAAAAATCTTGTAAGCTTTCAATCTTTATTATACATCACACAGAATTCCATAGTTCCTTTTAAGTGTTGCTGTGAAGCAGCTCACTTAAAAGGAACTATGGAATTTTCGATTTAAACACACACAAAAACAGCAAAATATATACGCTAAAAATCAGCCCGAAAAACATTAAAAAATATTTAATTATTTTCAATAAAATTCTAATAACATTCTAATATCTTTTGTTTGGAAAATAAAAAAACACTTTCTATCTTTGTTAAATCAAACCTTACTGCAAATTATTAACCAATATTTTTTTTCATTATGCCCACTAATTCAAATCTTGTAACAAATGGGGGGGGGGA
>JAAFHL010000601.1 GCA_013298365.1 Bacteroidota bacterium
CCGCCCTATAATATTCATTATTCTACTACCGCCTTTCAAATCCCTATTTTATTGAAGCAAGTACCCAGATTATTGCGTATTTTCAAAGAAGAGCATGAAATGATAGAGAAACTGATAGACAAATATGAAATTTCTGCCCTTATTTCCGACAATCGTTATGGTTTATGGACAAAGAAAGTGCCTACGGCTTATCTTACGCATCAAATTGCACCACTTGCTCCCATGAGATACCTTGTTTATGCCTTACAAAAACGTTTTATTGCAAAATTTGGGGAGTGTTGGATACCCGATTCCCCTCAAAATAGACAGCAACTTGCGGGTTCTTTGGCACATAAATATCCTTTGCCACCTAATACGCATTTTATCGGGACATTGTCTCGCTTTACAAAACTACATCATAAGCCACTTTCGGCTGAGATGCAAGCACTTTTTGCAGAAAAAATAGATATAGCTGCCATTTTGTCTGGACCAGAGCCGCAAAGAAGTATTTTATCTCAAAAAATAAAAGCACAAGCTGCCCATTTATCCCAAAATGTGTGGATAATTGAAGGCAAAACGGAGGAGAAAAAAGTAGAAAAGATGGGAAATGTTACGTCTATTTCTTTTTTGGCTGAAAATGAATTGTGGCATTTATTTCAGCAGCATCCAATTCTCATTTCTCGGGGCGGATATAGCAGTCTCATGGATTTTGTGGCACTTGGGCTGAAAAAATGTATCCTCATTCCTACGCCAGGGCAGACAGAACAGGTATATTTAGCGGAATATTTAGCCAAACAAGACAAAGTTTTGTATGTAAAACAACAAAACATGAATTTAGCAAAACACATTTCTCAAATCTCTTCATTAAAAGGATTTGAGAAGTGGGCAGCAAATGATTTGCTTGAAAAGGAAATAAATCGCTGGTTAGGAGCGAGTGAAAAATAACTTGTTGAGGTTGTCCATTCTGCAAGAATCCAGAAAACTGATACTGAATCACTTAGCTTTTCTGGATTCTTGCAGAATGGTTATTGAGCTCGCTTAGTGAGCTTGTCGAACCATGCCGAACTATGCCGAAATATGGCTATCTTATTTTTCACTCGTTCCTTATCCATTATTTAATCACCTCAAAATTATCGGGAATCGAAAATTGAAAGCTAATTTCCGCAGGATTTCTTTCTACTTTGGTATGAGAAAGCGAAACAGCCGCCGTTTGTTTAGGCGTTTTGCCGGTAAGATTTATCTCAAAAGGAAATTGCATTTCATTTACCATCTGAAAATTGCTATACACTGTATGCGCCGTTTGTGTACTTGTACTATCCTGAATATCAAGTTGTTGCATTTTAGCAATATCTTGCTGAATAAAATAGTCAAATAACCACTTTCCTTTGCCGCTACGCAACCACAATTCTTTAGAATCGGGGGTGCGTAATTTTATATTTTCGGCTTGATACGGAATATTTCCTACCAACAAATTTTGTAAAGTTGCAAAGTCCACTTCTACCCCAATGACTTCTTTTATTTTGGAAAAAGGTAAAATACGAACTTGTTTATTTTGCCTATCCAAAACCTGAATTTTGGACGGCGTAATCAAGGCACGCACGCCTTCAATTCCCATGACAGTGGCTTTTGCCCATATCATCGAGTCTTTTTGAATGTTGATTTTATAGCTAAAAGTCAAGCCACTCAACATAGGCTGATTAGAAATATCAGCGTTCATTCTGCCCGAAATAGCCAAGGTTTGGAAATCAAACGCATTTTTCAAGCATTTTTCGTAATCGGAACGCCACCATTCCACTACGATTGGTGCAGCAGGCTGCGTTTTTGCAGGGGTTTTGCTTACGTTTTTGGTGGTTTTGCAGCCCCAAACCGCAAGCATACAAGTAATTAAAAGATATATGTATTTTTTCATTGTCAAAACTGAAAATAAATAAAACTTGATTTTGTGCCAAACATTCCCATCGTATAAAGTAAAATGAGAAACGTCCAATACAGGCTATATCGTAGGAAAATAGGCATTTTTTGCAGAAAATCAGTAATCGAAAAACGACTTTTGCAAGCATCTACGAACAATAAGATAAAAATGCCTACAAGTGCCAAGAAAAATTGTATGGGCGAGATGCCCAAGGTAAATAAAGACAAATGTATGCCTTTTTGTGGAATATTGCCCCAACCTACGAACATATTTTGAATAAAAAGACAGGCTTCTGTTAGGTTTTTGGCACGAAAAAATATCCAAGCAAAAGAAACGAAGGTAAATGTTACGCAGATTTGCGCAGATTTATACGCAGATGAGCGCAAATAGTGGGATTTATCTGTGAGAATCTGCGTCTTTGTCTGCGAAAATCTGCGAGAAACCCAAGCAGCGCAGCCATGCAGCAAACCCCATACTATAAACGTCCAATTTGCACCATGCCAAAAACCACTTAACAAAAAGACAATGAGCAAGTTGCGCCCTCCCCGCCCGCCCAAAGGAATATATAGATAATCTCTAAACCAAGTAGAAAGCGAAATATGCCACCTTCTCCAAAAATCGGAAAGAGAAGTAGCAAAATACGGCTGTCTGAAATTTTGTATCAAATCTATGCCCATTACCCTTGACGCACCAAGAGCAATGTCTGAATAACCCGAAAAATCGCAATAAATTTGGAAGGAAAAGAAAATCGCTGCCACCACAAGCGAAATATTTTCAAAGGCATTGACATTGCTATATGCTGTATCTACAAACATCGCTAATCTATCGGCAATCGCTATT
>JAAFHL010000602.1 GCA_013298365.1 Bacteroidota bacterium
GGAAGTAGCGCAAGTTAGAAGAAAAAAAATAAAATAAAAGGCTGTGAACGGGTGCATGGTCGTCAAGTGGGGCGAATCAGCGCACAAAGCGAAACGCTGCCCCACCAGCCGTCCATGCTGTCGTTAGCAGCAATTCAAAAACAAACTATACTTAAAAACAACAATTTAATAACTATATCATGCAAACTCAAAAATTTATTCTTATTTTTTTCTCTTGCTTCATCTGTTTTTCATTATTGTCTCAATATAGAAAAGTAGTTCCTACTAATTTTGGACCTACAAAGTCGCAGCATCCAACTAATATTGAGCAAGTCATTAAAGCCGATTTTCGCCCTAATGACCCTTCCATAAAAATGATTGAAGAACCTCGAAGTAATCGAAATCAGGCTTTTCCTACTGGTGAAATAAGAACGCTACAAAATTCATTACCATCAAATGAAGTGCCGCAAAATAACCAGAGAAAAGAAGATATTACGGGAATTGTACCCATCATTGGGGAAAGGTTTGAGGCAAATGAGGGGACACTAAGCTACCCTACAGATAATAATATGGCGATTTCTGATAATGGGCATATTGTTAGTTTAGATAATTCTACAATTGCTTTTTATAAAGCAAATGGCTCAAATGGAACATATTTGTCTGATTATGAATGGATTGATTTTTATGGTGGGTTAATGGGTATAACGACAAACTTCTTTGACCCAAGAGTTATTTATGATAACGATAAAGATCGTTTTATCCTTGTTATTGCTAACAGCAGAAATCCATCAACTTCGCAAATAGTGGTAAGTTTTTCCAAAAGTAATAACCCTACAAGCCCTTCGGATTGGCATCATTATATATTGGACGGAAATCCAAATCACAATACATTATGGTTTGATTACCCAAGCATTGGTATTTCTGAACATGATTTATTTATTACAGGGAACATGTTTACTCAATGTAGCCAATTACCTTGCCAAAGTTGTTCAGATGTTTTTTCAGGAAATAGAATTATTCAGATAGATAAACAAAATGGATATGATGGTGATAGTCTGCTCAATAAAATAGATTATACAGATATTTTAGACGCGGATAATCAATTAGCATTTACACTTTATCCCGCAACATGGGGCTTAAGTGGTTATAGTGGGCCTGGTATTTATTTGGTAAGTGTTGTGTATAATGGTTCTGATAGAGTTTATTGGTACGACATAACAGGAAATCTTGGTTCGCCAGTTATTGACTGCAACCGTTATAAAATAACAACTCCCACATACATAAAAGCTAATAATTCAACACAAGCCGCCGTTTCTGGCGGGGGAGTAAGTAGCGACAGTTTATTGGTATCTGGTTGTAAAGTGTTAGGAGCTTTTTATTTGTCAGGCAAGATACATTTTGTTTTTAATCAAGCTGGCGCAAACGATAGCCTTTCAGCAATAAGCTATAATATTATAGACTTAAATGTTTCTCCCCAAACTAATACTCGACACATATTAGATGAGTCTTCACAAAATAAATCGTTAACATATCCTAATATTGCTTCTTTTGCCGCAAACATTTCAGATGAATCAGTAATGATAGGCTTTTTACGGAGTGGTAATTTGCTATATCCGCAAGTTGCTGTTGTTAATTTTAATAATGGCAGTTTTACAAACACTAACCAAATCCCTGTTGTACGTTCAGGAGATGGTCCAGTAGATTTGGTATGTGACGACCCTTTAAATCCATGTTGTAAACCTAACCAAGAAAGGTGGGGTGATTATATTGGGATTCAAAGACGTTATAATCAGAAAAAAGTTTGGATGTTAGGCTGCTATGGATTTGGTGCGAACTCTAATACTTGGGGCGTAACTTATGGCTGGAATGGCTATATTGCTGAAATAGGAGATGGAAGTATAGGGGTTGAAAATAACTTATTTGATAAGGAAATTTTAATCTATCCTAATCCTACACAAAATAAAGTTGCTGTAAAATTAGGAGAGAAACTATATACAAATTTCTCTATTTCAATTACGGATATGAGTGGTAGAAAAATAAAATCGTTCTCATATAGAAACAACAACGAAACAGAATTTTCGTTAGATTTGCAAGGAATAAGTCAAGGTATTTATTCTATCATTATCGAAAATAACCAACAAATTGTATTTTATGAAAAATTGGCTGTTATTTATTAAACTTTTCTTTATTTTTGGGGTGATTTTAACTTTTTTTAGTTGCCAAAAAACGGGTAGAAAAGAAAAGATAACCAATAATTTATTTGGCGATACTGCTATAAAAGCAGTTATAACGACTGATGTTGCATTTCGCCAAGATTCTGATAGCATTGTGGCTAAACCAAAATTTAAGCCCAAAGAAGGGACATTGAATGACTCAAAAAATGCAGATGATGTTTCGTCTAAACAAACAGGTACAAAATATCCTCGAGATGGGAAAGATACAACAGATGGAAAGTTGGCTAAAAACACGCCTAAATATATTCCTCCTTCAGGATTAGACGAAGAACCATTACCTAATTCATATGATACTACAAAATATATATATGTTAAGAGTAAAACTAATGGCAAGTGGTGGCGAAGACCCAAACATCCAATTTATACACCTCATAAACAAGGAGAAGAAAAGTAAATGCTGCTAACAGATGCATGAGCGTCAAGCGGGGCGAATCAAAGCGCAAGCCCAACCCGCCGCCCCGCCTGCGCTCATGCCATCGTTCACAGCCACTCGTGAAAAGCAGGACTTGACAATC
>JAAFHL010000603.1 GCA_013298365.1 Bacteroidota bacterium
AGAAGTAATTGTTTGTCCTACAAATGTGGAGGCAGAAGACCCTCGTTCTTATTATTCGACTGCTCGCCGTTTGGAACAAGAAATTCCCAATTCTATTTGGATGAATCAATATGACAATATGAGCAATACTGCTGCGCATATTGAGAGTACAGGTCCTGAAATTTGGGCGCAAACCGAAGGTAAAATCACGCATTTTGCAGCAGGAATGGGGACTTGCGGAACGATTTGTGGGGTTTCTCAATATTTGAAAGGGAAAAATCCTAACATCAAAACCATTGGTATGGATACATATGGCTCTGTTTTCAAGAAATTGCACGAAACAGGCACTTTTGATACAAATGAAATTTATCCGTATTTGACAGAAGGCATAGGTGAAGACATTGTACCTGCAAACTGCAATATGTCTGTGATTGACAAAATTATCAAAGTTACGGACAAAGATGCAGCTTTGATGGCAAGAAAATTGTCTCGCACAGAAGGTTTATTTGTGGGTTGGTCTTGTGGCAGTGCAGTGCATGGTGCATTGGAATATGCAAAAGAGCATTTGAAAAAAGATGATATAATGGTTATCATTCTTCCTGACCATGGCACACGCTATTTGGGCAAGGTGTTTAATGATAATTGGATGAAAGACCATAGTTTTGTAGATGAAGGCAGTATGATGACAGCCGAGCAGATTTTGGCGCAAAAAACAGATAACAAATTATCTACTTTGCTCTCTACACAGAGCCTGGCAGATGCCATCAGAATGATGCGTGAGATGAACATTTCGCAAATCCCTATCATGTCGCCTGATGGTCGTATTGTAGGTAGCACCTCTGAGAGCCGTGTGTTGAATACATTGCTTGACGACCCTACCCTCAAAAGTTCGCCTGTAACCTTGGCAATGAATGACCCTTTCCCATTTGTATTGCCAAGTACCCGCATAGATGCGATTTCCAAACTCATCAACAAAAGCAATCCTGCTGTCATGGTGCAAATTGATGGCAAATATGAAATTATTACCGAATTTGACTTGATTCAGGTGTTGTCGGCGTAGTTTGTGTTTAAATTATACAAGAAAAGTTGCCGTAATTTTTTTACGGCAACTTTTTTTATTACCTTTGTCCCAAAATATATACCTATTATGCTTAGAAAATTTAAAGTTTCAAATTTCAAAGGTTTTGAAAAAGACTTTGAACTGGATTTGACAGCGGTAAATGGATATGCGTTTAATAAAGACGCTATTAAAAATGGTGTTGTTAATAATGCCATTATTTATGGGGAAAATGGCGTGGGTAAATCAAATTTAGCTTTGGCGATTTTTGACATCATTGGGCATTTGACAGATGGAAAAAGAAAAGAGGCTGCATATAATAATTACCTAAATGCTTATTGTAGCTCTGAAATAGCTTGTTTTTACTATGAATTTTTGATTGATTCAAAAATTGTGATTTATGAATACAAAAAATCCGATTACAAGACGATTGTTTATGAACGTTTTACAATAGACAATGAAGAACTTGTGTTGTTTGACAGAAGAAAAGAAGTGAATGCAAAAGTGAATTTAAAAGGAGCAGAAACGCTAAAAACAGCGATAGAAAACCCTGAATTATCCATTTTAAAATATGTGAAGAATAACGCACTTTTAGCAAAAGATGAGATAAATACTACTTTTATGGCATTTTTTGCCTTTATGGAGAAAATGTTATACTTCCGTACTTTGCAAGGAAATATCTATATTGGTTTGAAACCAGAAAACGAAGCAATATTGGAAAATATATTACAAAAAGGCAATATCCAACATTTCGAATCATTTTTAAATCAAGCAGGAATAGAATGTAAATTGGTAGAAGTTGAGGAGTCTGGAAAAAAAAACATTGCATTTGATTTCAACGGTGAACTACGATATTTTAGAGAAGTAGCTTCTACTGGAACATCGGCACTTACCCTTTTTTATTTTTGGTATCAAGACATTAAAGAAAACGATAAAGTTTCTTTTCTATTTATTGATGAGTTTGATGCTTTTTATCATCATGCTTTGTCTGCTTTGATTGTGGAAAAATTGAAGGAAACAGGCGTTCAATTTATCCTTACCACACACAATACTTCGATTATGACAAATGATTTGTTGCGACCTGATTGTTATTTTACCATGACAAAAAAGCAAATTCGTTCCTTTTCAAACAGCACACAAAAAGAGTTGAGAGAAGCACATAATATTGAAAAAATGTATAAAGCAGGTTCATTCTATGTCGAATAAGATTTTATTTATTTTTGAAGGAGAAAAAACAGAAGAACATATTATTGCTAATCTGGAAAAAGTTGTTTTTTCAAGTGAAAAAATAGCCGTTAAATGCGTATATGGTGGTGAGATATATCAGCTTTACAAAGCCATAAAAGCTGATGAGGATTTGGATACTTTTAATTTAATAAAAGAACGGAATACGAAAAATGCTACTATTTTAGCCAATCATAATAGAGCTGATTTTGCCGAAATCTATATGTTTTTTGATTATGACGGACATTCCGATAAAGCTGATGATAATAAACTTCAAGAACTGCTTAATTTTTTTAACGAAGAAACAGAAAAAGGAAAATTATATGTGAGCTATCCCATGGTTGAAGCCTTAAAACATATTTGTGATTATGAAACATTTAAAGATTTAATTGTTGAATGTAAACGCAATATTAAGTACAAAAATATTGTGCATAGTTCATCTTTAAACGAATTACAACATTTT
>JAAFHL010000604.1 GCA_013298365.1 Bacteroidota bacterium
GTAACTGAATTGTTTGGTATATTTGTTTTGTCATTCGTTGTATTTGAAAGTATTGTTTACAAACATACGTTTTTTATGGCTAAAATGTTTTTTTTTTGAAAAAATAAATAAGTTTGTTTGACAATTTTTGTGGGTTATATGTTGAATTCATGCGTTTTATCCATAAAGCAGGGTTTAAACCCTGCTTTATGGATAAAACCACAAAATATTCTTTCACCGCAAGTTGTACTTAGCATTTTTGTTATTATAACGTATAAATTTTGTATTTTTGTAAGCATGTTAAGGTATTTGTCAAACTAAGGAACAAGTGAAAAATAAAACAACCATTCTGCAAGAATCCAGAAAAGCTAAGTGTTTAATTATCAGTCTTCTGGATTCTTACAGAATGGACGACTTTATCTACTTGTTTTGTACTCGTTCCTAAGCGAACACAACCCGACAAAGCCCCTAATATTTACCTATAATCTTCATCAATATCATGAAACAATTCTGCTTCTTTTTGCTCATTTTTAGTTTACAAAATGGCATGATGGCACAATTAAATCCGTTTGAAATCACTGCCTCAAATGATTCCGTTCCTTGTACAGGGGGCTGTATTAGCTTGGTAAACAGCACTATTTTAACCAATAATAGCAACAATTACCTTGTACAAACTATTCCCTACACACCTTATGATTACATAATAGGGACAAATATTTTAGTAAATACTGATGATATATGGTCTCCAAGTATTCCCATAGGCTTTGACTTTTGTTTTTATGGAAATACCTATCAGGAATGTGTGATTGGCGCAAATGGGCTTATCAGCTTTGATGTAGCGCAATATGCAGGACTATATTGTCAATGGCCTATTAATGCGCAAATTCCAATTAATGCAAATTCAGCACCCACAAATAGTATTATGTGTCCATGGCATGATTTAGACCCAAGTATTGGCGGAAGCACTCAATATAAAATGTATGGAACGGCTCCTTTTCGAGCATTTGTGATAAGTTGGTCTCAGATTCCTTTATTTGCCATAGGTTGCAACAACTTGCTATGTACGCAGCAAATTGTTTTGTATGAAACCAGCAATATGATAGAAACCTATATCGAAAATAAGCCCCTTTGTGCAAGTTGGAATGGCGGTGCTGCGATTCATGGCATACAAAATATAGATGGAACGCAAGCTGCTTGGGTAGCAGGGCGTAATTTTCCTGCACAATGGTCAGCTACAAATGATGCGTGGCGTTTTGTTCCTCCTCTTTCTCCTGCACCTATTACAAATTGGTATCAAAATGGAATCCTTATCGCCACAGCCGATTCTATTCAGCTTTGCCCTACCGAAAACACACTTTATAGCATGGATATAAGTTTTATTAGCTGTTTAGGCGATACTTTTTTTCTCCAAGATAGCATAGAAATAGCGGCAGCATCTCCCAGTTTTCAAGTAAACAGCAGTTTTAACAATGTTACTTGTTTTGGTGGAACGAATGGCGTAATTTCCTTTATGGCACAAGGCAACCCTGTTACTTATACATGGACTCCGAATGTCTCTACAAATGCGATGGCAGTCAATCTGAGTGCAGGGAATTATATAGTAAGTATCAATGATACAGGTACTTGTAACTATACACAAGCTTTTACGATTACAGAACCGCCGCAAAATACGATTTATTCTATCAGCATTAACCCAGCGCACATCAATACTTTTGATGGTGCTGTTACCGTTGATGGAATAGGACCTGCTCCCTTTACTTACAGTTGGCACACAACGCCACCTGTTTATGGAAATACCTGCACAAGCTTAGACACAGGTTTTATTGCCGTTACAATGACAGACGGAAATGGCTGTACGGTAACCGATAGTTTCTATGTTTTTGCAACTACCGTAGGCGTTGATATTTCTGCCGAAAATATGATGCTCAAAGTTTATCCCAATCCTGCCCAAGATTTACTGTATATAGATTTGCCACAAAGCATGGAAAAAACGGAGATAAATATCTATTCTATTTTGGGAGAAAAAGTATTAAGTGAGGTCATGGAAAATCATACAAATCCGATAAGCCTTAGTTTGCCACATTTGCCCAAAGGCATTTATAGCCTTCAAGTACGACAAAAAGGAAATAATTATGGCACAAAATTGATTATTTCCGATGAAAAGTAAAAAGTTGTATCTTTGTATTTCACTTTCCATTCTTTTTTTATGAAAAAATACTTTTTATCATTATGCTTTTTGTTCGTTTCTGGCGCAGCCATTTTTGCACAAACAGATGAGCCTACGCAAATTTCGGGCAAACTTATCAAAAAAGCGTGGAGCAAAACCATGCAAAGTTACTGTGCAGGCGGCAGCGACTATTATATCGTAAAATCCAAAAACAACAAAGAAACGGTGTTGGATTTGAGCAGCATTGGCAAAGACCTTGTAAACAAAAAACTCAACAAAAGCGTTATGTTGTTAGGAACATGGCTCACAGAAGTGAAAACAAATGATGACCCGATGGCGCAACAACCTATCAATCCGCCGATGTGCGAGACATTTGTTGTAAAAAGTCTGAAATAATTTTGATAGGTTCACGCACACTTCAGCACACTTCGACATAGCTGGTGGATTCAGCTCAGTACAAGAATTTGCACAGATTGAGAAATATTAGCGTAAATCTGCGGCTCATAGTTCGAGTTACACATAAATTGCTTTTTTGTAGGGGTTCAGTGCCCGAACCCCTA
>JAAFHL010000605.1 GCA_013298365.1 Bacteroidota bacterium
CAAGTCGGCGGGATTGGAATATGCCAAAAAAGGCATCAGGGTAAATGCCGCTTGCCCTGTGTTTACCATTACGCCAATGGTTACGGGAATGTTTGATGTGATTGGCGATGAGATGAAAGATAAATTAGAGGCTTCAATCCCGATGAAACGTTTTGGAAAACCCGAAGAAATAGCCGAAGCCATCGTATGGTTATGTTCTGACTCGGCATCATTCATCACAGGACACTCTCTACCGATTGATGGTGGTATGGTAGCAGGCTGATGGAATTCGAGTGTTTATTATTTTTGATAAACCCTATTCTGGTTCAAGCGTCTTATATATTGGTTCAAGCGTCCTCGCTTGAACCCAGCGTATCTGCTTAACAATAAAATCAGTGTTTAAAATCCGTGCTGATGGAAGACTTGTTGGTCAAAAAGACTAACAAGGGCAGGAATTTTTATTATCTTTAGTACAAACAATTAAATATACGCAATAGTAACGCACTATTTTAAATTTGAGAAATTTAATTTCTTAACATGGTTCAGTGTTAGTTTGGTATTGGGTCTATTTACGAGTTGGTGGTAATGCAACGAGACCCTACGAACACAGAAAATTCTAAACAGAAATGACAGAAGAACAAAAAATAATAAGCAGACGCTTTAAGGACATTTTTGACACAAATGTTAGATATGAAATCCCATTTTTTCAGAGAGGTTATGCTTGGGAAAAAAAGCAATGGGACAAACTTTTTGACGACATTTACGAAGAAATTTTACCTGCATTAGAGAATAACAATTTTGAGGACGAAGAACATTTTTTTGGTCCGGTTGTAGTTTTAGAAAAAAGCAATGCACCACACCCAAACTTAAAAAGATATTTAATTATTGACGGACAACAAAGGATTACGACTATCTATTTGCTTTTGGGACTTATAAAAAAATCACTTAACAATTTAAGTCATTTGTCTTCTGAAGCACAGAACTATTGTGCCGAAATAGATAAGTTATTAAGCAATAATGTAAATGGTGGAGACGACTATCTAAAACTAAAAGTATTCAGTAGTAAAGGAGATAGATACCCAACTTACAAGACAGTTTTTCTTGAAAACCCGAGCAGTCCTTATTTAGCTGAAGACCAAAAACTATATTTCCCTGACACCAATAAAATTGACCAATTTGTAAAGTTCTACGATAAAAAGACAAAAACATACAATGTTCAAGACCTTTGGCAATTATTTCAAGTAATCACAAAATCTTTGACAATCGTTTGGATTCCGTTAGATGAGAAGAAAGATGATGCACAGGCAATTTTTGAAAGTTTGAATGATGCAGGAATGCCTTTGACTGCTTCTGAACTGCTTTGTAACTACATTTTCAAACCAATATTAAATGACACTACAAATGAACACGAAAAACTTCACAATGAGTTTTGGCTTAAAGCAAGAAAAGAAGTTGGAGAGGATAACTTTGAAGATTATTTAATTAATCTATTTTCAATTGGAGAAAAGAAAAGAATTGGACAAGGTCGCAGAATGTATGTTCACTTCAAAAACAGAAATAAAAAAATCACAAAAGATAAAGCAGTTGCAACCCTTAATGACATTTTAGAAAATGCGAAATATTATAATAATATTAAACAGCCTTTGAAATTTCCTCATAAAGACGGAAGAATAAAAAGTTTGCTTTATAATATCTCACAAACAAATATGACTTCAATAACACCTTTTCTAATGAGTGTTTTGAAAAGTTATGAGTTAAACAATTTATCAGACACAGATACAATAGACCTTTTACAAGAAACTTATGTATTATTGGTGAGAAGTAAATTTGGTAATAGACGAGTTACTAAATTTGATACTTTCTTTCCGTCACTTCTTAATGAAATAATTAATGAACCTGACAAGCCAAGAGCAATTGAGAAAAAATTCCAATCGGAAGGCTTGTGGGTTTCTAACCAAGAATTTGAAGATTCATTTCTAACAAAAGAACTTTACAATCAAAGAGAATTGAACTTTGCAAGACACATTTTACAAGAGTTGGACAAGCATTTACAAGAGTTCAAAGAATATCCAGACTATTCAACAATAAACACAATAGAACATATACTACCACAAACTTTAAATGACCATTGGACAAACTATTTAGAAGACGATGCAGAAAATCCTAATTTGAAAGTTGTTATTAATACAGTAGGTAACTTGCTTCTAAACAGTAGCCCAGCAAACAGCACATTTGGACAAAAACCATTTGCTGAAAAAATAAATTTATATACGGAGGTTTCTGCATTGTCAAGAAAACTAAAAGAAAGTAATTTGCCAAAATGGGATATTGAAGAAATAAATAATCGTTCTAAAAAACTTTCAGAAAACGGACTTGAAATATGGAAATGGAGGAACTAAAAATGCACTACCACCAACATGGGTTCCTATGTAAATAGTTTTTTGCATTTTCTTTGAAAGTTTATATGATTTATTCAAATAAATTAATTTTTATTTTCCCTCTGATAATTTTGACAACGTAATTCCTGTCCTTAATTATTGACTTTTTTCTTTCAGCCGTCAATAAAAGGAAATGTTAGATGATTAATTCGAGTACCCACTGGTTCAAGCGTCCTCGCTTGAAACCCTACGGCACTTTAACCAAGGTAAATTTTATACAAACTAACAAAACGTTGAAAACATGAAGAATAAAATTGGTTTTAATATTGGTTTTGCCTTGATAGCATT
>JAAFHL010000606.1 GCA_013298365.1 Bacteroidota bacterium
TATCATTATAAGCTTATGCTTCAAATTATCTACAGATTGTAAAAGTTTGACAACCTCCTCTTCTGTTAGCACATTTGGCAACTTTTCGGGCTTTTTCGGACGAGGCAAATAATATGTTTTTCGCTCTTGCATCAATACCTTTTCATAATAAAATTTTATGCCATTAATGATTTGATTTTGATAGGATTCCGATATTTTTTGTGCTACTTTATAAGATAAATAGGCACGAATTTGCGCCTCTGTAATGTCTTCCGGAGGAGTATTATCATAATACTTCAAAAATAAGCGAAACGAATTCTTATAACTTTTTACGGTACGAAAACTATATCGCTTCAATCGCAACTGCTCCTCTAAAGCCACAACAGCCGATTCATATTTTGCAGGAATATACTTATCTTTCTCATTATCAATAGGTAAGTTGCTTTTTTTGGAAAGAAATAGATGTTCTGATGGCAAATTTTCAGGAATATCTTGCTTCAAAGAAAATTCAAAAATATATTTACCCCCCAAATAGGTATCTAAAAAGCGTAAGCTCAACTGTGTGTAAGGAATATCCCAACTATTTGCCTCCATATCATACCGCCGACCATGAATATTTTTGATAATAGGCAAATACGTATAATAATCGGCAGGCAGTTGTAGCCGCAAATAATGGTGATTTATCGGATGTAAAAGCACCTTTATCAAAGCATCATTGGCAGAAACAGCCTTTTCGGGTAGCTTTTCGACCTCATAGTCAATGCCTTCAAATAGGGTAATAAACTGAGTCCATGCTTCCTTGTTATAAGGTATATGCCAACAACGACCCAAAGGACTCCACCTTGCCCCCTTAATTTGCCTTATTCTATCGGTAAGGCTGACTTCATTAGGCATTGAAATACCTATACGTTTCTCAAGTTTTGAAACAAAATTATGTACATTTATCATATATTTTTAAAATTAATCGTCATTATATAGGGCAAAATTAGAAAAATATTATTTCATAAGCAAATGATTTACAACATATTATAAAATTAAATGTAAATTGCGGTAATTTTACCGTAAAATTACCGTAACTTTACGTAAGGTTACGATTACAACAAAAATTATTACCATTTTTATGAAAACAAATTGTCATTATTGTGGAAAAGAAGTGATAGGACGTAAGGGCATTAAATATTGCTCTGCAAATTGTAAAGCACGTGCGCACATTCAAAAAAAGGAAGCAAATTTGGTAGAAGTTGTGAGTCAAATTGATAAAATATTGCATCATAATCGAACTATTTTAGCAGAATTGATGGGGACACACAAGCAACTCACCCTCCCAAGGCTGACGCTTGCTAAACAAAATTTTGATTTCAATTATATTACAGGCATCTATCAAAATAATAAGGGGAAATTTTATTATTATGTCTATGATTTTGCATGGATGGAATTTTCAAGCCAAGACATTATGATTGTACGAAAATGATATCAAATAAAAATAACTAAATAACGTAATGCTTTCTATTATATAGGTATCTAAAAAACATACTAAGGGTATATCTTTAGCGATTTAGATAAAAAAAACAGTTTTGCATAAAAATTGCCGACTGACTTTAATATATATTACTTAAATTTGCAACCGTTTGAAATATAAGCATTCATAAAATGGCTGAAGAACCTATACAAAATGCACAACCTGTTGTGCCACATACAACGACTTCGAGACTTTCGGAGCCGCCTAAAACGCCTTCAAAGGGTAGAAATTACTGGATTCCCCGTATTTTTACCTATATTTTGATGGCTTTGCCTTTTCTTTATTTTCTGTATTTGGCAAATTCCGTTACAGGAGATTTACCTTCTTTGGAGGAAATAGAACGCCCTAAAACCGTACTTTCCTCGGAAATGTATTCCGCAGATGGGAAAATTTTGGGCTACATTCACAAAGGGGAAAGTAGAATTGATGTGGATTTAGACCAAGTTTCGCCACATCTTATCAATGCTTTGTTGGTTACGGAGGATAAACGTTTCTACGAACACTCTGGCATGGACGGGCAAGCACTTCCTGCGGTTTTGTTTGGTTTTTTGAAAGACAGAGAAGTGCGTGGTGCAAGTACACTTACCATGCAGTTGGCACGAAATCTTTACAAAAATATTGGGCGTGAAAAAAGTCTTGCCCGCAAAATAAAGGAGTTAATTGTAGCAGAATTGTTGGAAAGAAAATTTACCAAACAAGAAATATTGCGTGCCTATCTGAATACTTGTAATATGTTTGGCAATGCGTATTGGATTCAAACAACTTCTAAAAAACTCTTTAAAAAAGATGCCAAAGATTTGAGTATTCAGGAATCTGCGATGATTGTGGCTTTGCTCAAAGGACAAGGCGTGTATAGCCCTTACAAAGACCCTGAAAAGGCGTTGGAAAGAAGAAATACCGTTATTGCGTTGATGGCAAATGATGGCATGATTACGGCTGCTGCAAAAGACAGTTTGCTCAAAACCCGTATTGTGCTTGCCGAAGAATTGCCCGATGTGGAAATTGACCTTGCGCCTTATTTGAAAGAAAGGGTACGTTTATTTATGGACGAATGGGGACCCTTAAATGGCGGCTATAATGTGTATCAAGATGGCTTGAAAATTTATACTACCATAGATACTCGTTTGCAAGGATATGCAGAACAAGCTGTAAAAGAACATCTTACCGTTTTGCAAAAATCTTTTTCTAACAATATAAGTGGTCGTGA
>JAAFHL010000607.1 GCA_013298365.1 Bacteroidota bacterium
ACACTGAAGGTATTGCCTGCTGTGAATGTCCCTGCTATAGTATAGGGTACGCTGACTGTGCTTCCTTCGCAGTACGCAGTGGTAGGCAAGGCAGGCGCATTGATGGCGCGGGCTTCGCCTCCTGTAGAAGTGAATAGGAGTTTTTCATTTCCTGCTATCCAAACATTATTAGCATCTAATCCAAAAATATCATAATGAGCACCCGCTATGTTATAATTTGTCCAAGTAATTCCGCCATCACTTGTTTTGGCTAATCTATTAGCACCCACAACAAAACCAACTAAACTATTCGCAAACCAAATATCAAAAACAGAAGTGCCAAATGTTCCCAATTCAGAAACCTTATTCCATGTGTTTCCACCATCTATTGTCTTTAAAATCTCCTTCGAGTAACTCATAGTTGCCCAACCAGTGTTCTCGTTGATAAAATAAATAGCACCTAAAGGATACCACTGAGGAGTAACAGGGTGTACGGTACTTACCCAACTAACCCCTGAATCTGTTGTTCTAAAAATAGTATTTCCAGATGTTACCCAACCTAAAGTTTCATTTAAAAAGAATATGTCATAAATTCTTGAAGGTGTTGTTTGCACAATATTCCAAGAAACACCTCCATTGGTTGTTTTCATAATCAGCCCATTAGGAGAAGCAGGGTTTATAATAGACACACCATACCAAACATTTTCATTTATAAAATGAATTTTAAATGGATTTTGTGAGCTACTAATTTTTGTCCATGACGTACCTCCATTCGTAGTTTTGAATATTCCATTTCCATATACAAAACCAATGTTATCGTTTATAAAATATATCTTCATGGCATTTCCACTATCGTCAAAGCCTCTGCTTACAGACCACACTTTGCCACCATCAATAGACTTGAATACCCCGCCATTGCCATAGAAAAATATATTTGCGTTAGGAGTAACACAAACAGATTGTGCGTATGGATTATCACTCAATACTTCGCTCCAGCCTCCATTCTGAACGTTACTTGTTTTAGTTTCTGTAGCAAGTTCCAATGTAGAGGCTTGTAAATAATCAGTGGTAGCGCCAGTTCCATTTTGTTCAAATACTTTGAAATAAGTTAGCCTATTTGGTAACAAGTTGGATATATTCACTGTATTACCAGTCCCTGAATACACCACTCTTGCCGCATAATTTGCGCTTATGCCACTTGTATTTGTATTTGAGGCTGTAGCAAAATTTCCATTTGCATTCGGGTAAGCCACACCGTCTTTAGGCAAACGCCCACTTTCGTTATCGCCTGCTATTGTAGTATTAGCTGCCATTGCAGACCTTGAAGTGCCATTTCCATTTGTCCAACTAAAGGTAGCACCGTTAGAGGTTATGCCTGAGATTTGTAAATTAGTAGCCTGTTGAGCAGGTTGATTTGGGTTATTTAAGGTTATAGCAGGCAAGACAAACATATTGTTATTCTCGTTGCTTTCAATATTAAAATCAAAACCATAAGTGGGTGTACTAGCCCAATCTACAGCCAAAATAATGTAATAAGAGCCATTTAAATGTGTAGAAGGGGTTTTAACAGTTCCGTTGAAAGATATGGTTTGATTTACACCTATAGGATAAGATGTTGAAATACCTCCTAATCTAACGTCTGATAAATCCCAAACATTGTCAGAAGATATATAAGGTTCTACCCAAGAAGCTATACTATTACTACTTTCACCTGTACCAATATTTTTAATCTGTCCACTAACTGTTAGAGTAGTGCCTGAAGCAGAAACAGAAGGTGTAACACTGCAATTTTGTAATATTAGGTCAGGTAAGCCATTCTTGAGGGTTACTTGCCTACCATTCAAGTTATTTGTTTCGTCTTTTTCATCAATCAAGTTGTTATCGTCTGCCCTATACAATATGTAGTATGTACCAGCAGGATAACCAGACCAAGGAATAGTAACTTGTTTGCTCACACTTACAAAATTGCCACTTGTAATGGTTTGATTAATGTAAAAATCTCCTAACTTATAATCTGTGCTTTCATAAGTAAGATTGGCAGAAAGATATACAGCACTCCAGCTAACTTGTGCGGTATTTATACCAATATTACTCACGTTCCAAGTCAATGTAGTAAGTTGTCCTATTGTAACGTCATTTTGCCCACCTACAGAACTAACTACAAGGTCAGGCTTCAAATCATTCGCATTCAACACAGTAACAGGCTTACTTACAGTATTTGTGCCACCCCATTCATTCGTAGCTGTAAAAGTAACAGTATAAGTGCCTGCTGTATTGAATGTAACATTATTTACACCCCAAAGAGAAGTAGAAGTCGCTGGGTTTGCGCCTTGAAAAGTCCAAGTACCAGATACTAAATTACTACCACTTGCATAGAAGTATGTAGATTGCCCTGTTATAATGGTTTGTGGGTCGTAGCCAAAATCAATATTCGGAATAGGCACAGGAATCGTAACCTGAGAACTTGCGGGATTGGTAGTGAGGTATTTGGTAGCAGTGCCTGTACCATTGAGGGCATACACCGCTACATAATAAGGTTGTGTATTAGAGGCGGTAAGACCATACACATATACAGAAGTAAGCGTACCCACATACATCACTTTCGCATTGCCCAAACTTTGTGCAGAAGGGAAATGATTGTTTGCGCTATAGTTTTGTTCATCTACAGGGGTTTGTGTGATAGGGCTTTGGCTCATCAATATGATAACTCTATCAGCAT
>JAAFHL010000608.1 GCA_013298365.1 Bacteroidota bacterium
CAACACCCGCATTTTCGATTTCTACCAAGCCAAAAAATTCAGGACCATCTTTGGCTAATTGCGAAATAACTTTGGCAATATTGGCAAGTTTGATTTTATATTTGTCCTCTGTCCAAGCATATTTGCCGTCAGGCGTAAAATCCTCGTCCTCGATTTTTGGGTCATTTTCTGTATCGAAAAGGTTTTCGATATTGTAAAAAGCCACCCCTATTTCCTTCATATCAATGGCTTTTGTAGCCGTTGTTTCGGTATCTGTTTTGGTAGCTTGCGACTTTTCTCCTGATTTACAAGCACTTAGGCAAAGGAGAAGAAGTGAGGTAGAAAATAAAATTTTGTACATATATTAAAATTTAGTTGAAAACAAGTTTAAAAATATTTTGAGTTCTGAAAGGCAGTTATGTTCAAAATTCCAAATTGGCTTAGACATAGCCGCTTCATTATTACATTTTCTACCTGCTTGCTTTGTGTCATTTTTGGAGCAGGTGTCATAACGAATGTATATTTGAACCCAAAACTTGTCAAAATCTTTCTTTTTGAGGGGAGAAACTTTGCAGTCTTCCAAACATTTTTGCCAACTCTCTAAACAATCAGCATATTGAGATTTTTCACTTTTTATTTCTTTCAATACTGTTTCTAACTCGCCTTCGCCGCCTACATGTGTAAAACAGCAAGCAATTTGTAAATCTGTGTATTTATCTACTTGAACAGTAATAAAACGATTAATATCAGAAAGTAACCCATCTGTTTGAAAAACAGTTTGAATGGCATCATTTAAAAGTGCTAACCTGTTTTCTTGTGTGTGATTGTCCCTATCTATGATAATGCCTACTTTCTCAATCGCTTCTTTACGAGATTTTGACTTAATGTTTCTCAAAGCCTCTTTCAATTTTTCGGGATTTAAACCTTCCATTTCTTCGTAGCCATCTATTTTTATGAGAAAATTTTCAGCAACTTCTGTATTTTTAATTCCTAAATGTCGAATAAATGCTTCAACAAAATGTTTATCATTCGCACTTTCTACAATCAATATATTTTTCATACTACTCACCTCTGATGGTTAAATGGTTATTTAATTCATATTTCAACGTATCTATTTTATGGCGATTTGCGTCTATTTCTTGGGTCTTGATGTGGCGAATAAACTCAAAATAAGCAGCATCTTCTTTATGATTCAAAGAAGCAACTTCTGCAAAAGCCTGTATCATTTCTAAACTATGGGTAGTTGCAAATATTTGAATATCAAACTCTTTTGCTAAGGTAAACAAATATTTCCAAAACTGCCTTTGCACAGTATAATGAATCCCATTTTCTATTTCATCTATCAATAAAATAGAACTGTTGTTATTGATAACCGTAAGAATGATATGGACAATTTTATTAATTGCATCTCCAAACATGGAAACAGGCATAGCATTTTCGCCTTCTCTACTCAACATCAAATTGATGCCATTAAAAACAGATACATTTATTTCTGAAATCGTACTATCAACTAATTGTAAGGCTTTTTTGACTAAATGTGTTTTATTAATTCTTGCCGCTTTACTAAAGGCTTTTGCAAGTTCTGCGCCAGATTGTTTGCTTTGTGCAGGAATGAGATTTATGTTGAAGATGCGAGATGAAGAGTAATTTGAGTTATCTCCATAAAAAATTTCATGCTCATAGATACCAATTTCATCAGATAAAATAGCAGATAATGTTGTTTTCTTGTTTGCTACAAATCGTAAAAAAGCATAATTTTTCCCTTTGCCTAAATCATAACCAAGCAATTTATACTTCAACTTAGATATATCTTCATTTTTTCCATAACAATCAATTGTTACTACACTATTTAGCTCTTTTCCCCAATCTGTAGTTAATTTTATCGTTTTATCCTTATCTTGCCCATAAAACAAATAATCCCATGTATTTGCAGGAAATTCTTTTGCATACAAATCACTTTCACCTCTTTGCTGACGAAGTAATAATAATGTGTCTAACGTTGGACTTCCATTCAATAAGAGTGCCTCTAAAAAAGCTGTTTTTCCTGCATTATTTAAGCCTCCTATCAGATTTACCCGTGTAAATCCATCAATTTCTGTTTCTCTAAAACAGCGAAAATGAGATATAGCTATTTTTTGTATCATGTTTTTTGAATGAAAATATAGGCAAAAATACAGTTTTTTTAATCCTATATGAAAGATAAATAAAAATAATAAATGAATTTTATTTTTACGTCAAAGCCCGAATAAATTTATACCTCAAAACCCATTCAATCAGCAGCAACAAAATGCCCAACGCCAAAAATGGGCGAAACCATTCAGTTTTGCGCATAATGGCACTTGATTCGATTTTGGATTTCTCCATTTTGTCTATTTCTGTATAAATTTCGGAAAGGTCTTGATTCGAGGTGGCACGAAAATATTTGCCACCTGTTTGTTGTGCTATTTTTTGGAGTAATTCCTCGTCAATTTCTACAGGCATTTGTTGATACATCACGCCGCCAGGGGTTTGTACAGGATAGGGCGCAAAACCTTTTTGTCCTACACCGATTGTATAAACCACAATTCCATAGTTTTGTGCCAATTCTGCTGCCGTTTGCGGGTCAATCGAGCCGGCATTGTTTACGCCATCTGTCAATAAAATGACGATTTTGCTTTTTGCTCCGCTTTCTTTTAAACGATTTGCCGCCGTAGCCAAGCCCATCCCAATTGCTGTTCC
>JAAFHL010000609.1 GCA_013298365.1 Bacteroidota bacterium
AAAATCGCAGGCTAAACAAATTAACCTACGACTTTTATCTATTGAAAAAATTATTTCCTAAATCTTATCCGATTCATCACAGACTTACCCACTAAATATCCTTGTGCAACGCCATTGCTAATGCCTTCTTGATAGTGAATTCCCCCATACAAACGAGAAAGGGCGGCTTCGTCGGCGGCTTCATAAAAAGAATTAAATGAACGAACCAAGCCTTTAGAACGGAAAGCTGTACTATCTGTAAAAGCCTGATTTCCTAAGAGTTGTGTTAAAACCTCTGATACTGCACCTGAACAAACAGAGTGTCCAGAAGTATATTCAGGGAAAGGAGGTGTAGGCAAAAAGGGAGTCCAATTTGCATCTATATTTTCACGAATATACGTTTGTGGACGTAGTAAATTGATACGATATTTAGCTTCCCAGCAAGAAATAAACGCATCTGCTACTGCCAAACCCGTGAGCAAATATATTTCTGAAGCCTCTTCTAAATTCATCTCTTTTTCTTTTGCTATTTGATTGCAAATAGAGACCCAATGTCCCGGAGGCGTTGCTGTTTGACCAGGATTGTCTGCCCAAAAACTAGCTATATTTTTTTGTTCTTGTGTTAAATTGAGGCTTATATTATAAACATTATTGGCTTGAATATAAAAAGCAGAACTTGGATTTATATCAAAAGGAATACTTGAAGGGAAATAACAACTTTGTGCATCTGCCATACAAAATGGACGAAGTTGCCCCCAAAATGGTTCGGCAGGTGTTGTAGCGGCTCCTGTAGGCGCCCAAAATTGGGGGTTTCCTACACGAGAAGGCACTGTGTAAACCATGCTGCGGGTTTGCGTAAAATTGTCAAAACTCATATAGGAGTTAATAGCAGCCCCTACAGCTGCCCCAAAAGAAACAGAGGCTTGATAAATAGGAACAGCCGTTTCTGCAATTCTTTCACCTACAATTACATTGTACAAAGAATCTACTTTTGCTTGATTTTGAGGTTGTAAGGTACCGAAAGCACTTAATAGTACATCACGAATGGACTTGTTAGCAACGGTAGGAAAGTCATACGCTTTGTTTTTATTGCGGCTTGGCAAATAATTCAAGCCATTGAGTTGTTTTACCATAGAGCGATTATTCGGCATACCTGGTACTACACCTTCGTATAAGGCGAGTGCTGTATAAGCATAGATACGAGATGCCTGTGGCGGGTTTTTGCCTTCGAGACGCACTAAATTCATGGTCAAATCCATCCAACGGACGGCAACATCAGCACTATACTTTTCTGTTTTTTTCTCATCAACTGGAGAATCTTCATTAGTAATGGTTTCTGGCTGACAGCTTGTAAGTACAAACGAAATCAAGAGTGCTAAAGCACTGATACGGGAAATAAAATTTCTGCTCATAATGAAATGATTGGAAGGTTATGAATGATGGTTGAAAATATATCTTAAAAATGGATTGATAAATATCCTGATTGATTGTAGTCATTAATTATACTGCAAAGTAAATGAGTTTTTTCGACTATTCCAAATAAAATACATTTTTTTTAGATAATATTTTTTTTATATAAATATATGAAAAATAAAAACCATATTTTTGTATTCATTTTACCTATTTTTCGCCCAATCACTTAGCGTAATTTTATATCTATTGCAGGTAATACCCTCATAATCAAATACATCTGTAAATGCAAGACCTATTTTGCTTAAAATTTTATTAGAAGCCACATTATTGACATCAGCAGCTCCATAGATTTCCGTTAGGTGCATTTTTTCAAAACCATAATGCAATGATGCGATTGCCACTTCGGTTGCAAATCCTTTTCCCCAATAAGATGGAATAAGCCGATACCCAATGTCGTAATAATAAGGCAGGTCATAAAGTGCTTCTTTGACACACTTCAAACCCGCCCAACCCATAAAATTACCTGTACTTTTTTCGATGACTGCCCAGCGACCAATACCATTGTCTGTATATTGTTGTCGAATAAATCCAATCACTTCATGAATTTGTGCTATATCTTGAACAGGATTATTGCCCAAATATTTATGCACTTCGGGATTACTGTCTAAAACAAACATGGCTTCCGCATCAGTAGCCACGATTTCTCGCAAAACGAGTCTTTCTGTTTCTGCAAATATTTTCATGATATTGATATTTTCAGCTACAAAGATAATCACTTTGCAGAGAGTAGCATCAATAAAAAATGCCCTATCAATATATTTTCACTTTGTAATACAAAGTAAAATTTGCAAGTGTGCATTTTTTTTCTCTATTTTGCAACATTTACATTAGATTTGAGTTTAATCCAAGCAAATCAAAATGCAATTTTAGCTTATCCATTTAATAGACGATATATTATGACCAAAATAGAACCAGGTGCTTTGCTCTCACAAGTTAGTCTTCCTGCTGATTTACGCCAGCTACCCATGGAAAAACTTGTGCCTTTCTGCGACGAACTACGTGATTTTATTATTTCCACCGTTTCGGTAAATGGCGGACACTTTGGCGCAAGTCTTGGCGTAGTAGAACTTACTACGGCTTTGCACTACGTGTATAACACGCCTTACGATCAGTTGATTTGGGACGTGGGACATCAGGCGTATGGTCATAAGATTTTGACAGGAAGGCGTGAGCAGTTCCATACAAATCGTGTGTATAAAGGCGTTTCGGGTTTTCCTAAAAGAACAGAATCGGAGTATGAT
>JAAFHL010000061.1 GCA_013298365.1 Bacteroidota bacterium
GCCCATGTGTTAAGGTATGAGCTGTAAATAACTTAGTGGGTCTAGTATTTTTGCGCTAACAGGCGGATTTTCCGTATGTTAGCGCAAAAAGTGCTAATATTAAGAAAAAGTGAAGAATATATGTACTTTTGCGACAACTATGTTAAACCTATTGCGACATGTCAAGTCTAAAAGGTGTAATCTATGAATTTAATTAACAATATTTATGCAAAAAAACATTTTTTCTTTTCTCTTGCTATGTGTTATCATAGCCACAAACACCTTTGCACAAGGCTTTTATGACATCAATACCTTGCAAAAGATTGAAGTTACTTTTCCTACCTCAAATTGGGATTATATGATGGATACTGCCAAAAATGGTTCGGAGGGCTATATTTTGGCTACTTCGGTGGCTATCAATGGGGTTGTATTTGATAGCGTAGGCGTAAAATATAAAGGAAATAGTTCTTACAATGCCAATAATGCTAAAAATCCCTTGCATATTGAATTGGATTATGTGCATGGAAATGCTGACTATCAAGGTTATACAGATGTAAAATTGTCCAATGGAAAAGCAGACCCTTCGTTTATTCGAGAGGTTTTGTCTTATGAGATTTTGCGCAATTATATGCACGCACCTTTGGCAAACTGGGCGCAAGTATATATCAATGGGGCAGAATACGGGCTTTTTACCAATGTAGAGAGCATCAACAAAGATTTTATAGACAATCATTTTCAAGTTTCTGGCAAAACGATTGTGAAATGTAATCCTGCTAATGCGGGTCCAGGTGGAAGCTCAAGTAATTTGGTGAGTTTAGGCACAGATAGCACTTTGTATTACAGTAGATATGAAATCAAATCGAATTATGGTTGGATTGATTTGTTGAATTTGATAGATACGTTAAATAATACACCTGCCGCTTTGGACAAGGTATTAGACATTGATAGGGCAATGTGGATGTTAAGTTTCAGCAATGTGTTGGTGCATTTGGACAGTTACACAGGAGCTTTCGGGCAAAATTATTATTTGGCGATGGACAATAATCATCGTTTTAATTCCATTGTGTGGGACTTAAATATGAGTTTTGGGGCTTTTTCAATGCCTGCAACGGGCGCACCTTTGAGTGTAGCACAAATGCAAAATATGTCGCCTTTGCAAGAAGCAACAAATTCCGCTCGTCCTTTGATTAAAAATATTTTGTCAAATCCGATGTACAAAAGAATGTATATTGCCCATTTAAAAACCATTAATAATGAGCATTTTAGCAATGGCATATATCTGCCACGTGCGCAAGCATTGATGGCGATTGTAGATACAGCCGTAAATTCTGATAGCAAGAAATTTTATACTTATACGCAATTTCAAAATAGCCTTAACACAAGTATCACAGGTGGTGGCGGCGGTGGCGGCATGGGTGTGCCAGGTATTCAAGTATTGATGGACGCAAGGGCTACCTATTTGAATGGAACAACAGAACTTTCACAAGTACCGCCTACTATTGCTAACATTGTGCATACAAGTGCTATTATCAATAGTAATGTAACTATCACAGCAAATATCACAAGCCCTACCTATTGTTATGTGGGCTATCGTTATGCGATTACAGATAAATTTACATACTTACAAATGTATGATGATGGCGCACATCAAGATGGGGCAGCAGGTGATGGCGTTTTTGGGGCAAGTTTTCCAATGAATGCACCCCTTATTCAATATTATTTGTATGCAGAAAATGCAAATGCAGGTATTTTTTCGCCAGAAAGAGCTGAACATGAATTTTATACCCTTCAAGCACAAGCTGCACCCATTAGCTATCAACAAGTGGTTATCAATGAGTTAATGGCTTCTAATACAAGTACAGTTGCCGACCCTACGGGGCAATTTGCGGACTGGGTTGAATTGTATAATAATACATCTGCTGCCATTGATATGAGTGGCATTTTCCTTTCAGATGATGCGACAAATTTGCAAAAATGGTATTTTCCATTAGGCACTGTTATTCCTGCAAATGGCTTTTTGATTGTTTGGGCAGACCAAGATTTATTGGAAACCGATATTCATAGTAATTTTAAGTTGAGTGCTGGCGGAGAAACCTTAATTTTGTCAAATACTGACGGGGCTATCTTGGACAGTGTAACCTATCCTGCGGCAAATGCAGATTTGTCGTATGAAAGATACCCTAATGGTACAGGTGCATTTGTAGAAATGACACCTACTTTCAATTCGCTTAATATTGCAACCGCTATCGAAGATGGCACAATCGAACAAACTTTGCGTATATATCCTAATCCAACAACGGACATGATTTCTATCGCTTTTGGCGAAAATACTGCCGTTACTTCGCTACAATTATTCAATACCATGGGCGAAGTTGTCGCACAAGTTTCTCATAATCAAGAAAGTAAACTAACACTTTCTTTGGGCATGTTGCCAACAGGTGTGTATTATTTGCGTAGCAATACGGGCGAAGTTCACAAAATTGTGAAGGAATAATACATTCATTTCTCGCAGATTTTCGCAAATAGAAACGCAGATTTTCGCAAATATAAACGCAGATTTTCGCAAATAGATTATATTAATCTGCGGAAATCTGCGTTCTTTTTATCTGCGAAAATCTGCGAGAACCCCAAACTACCTTATCAAAGTAATCGTTCCTGCTTTTTCGATATACTGCCCGCCCAAGTTTGTGGCTTTGAGCTGATAGGTATATACACCTTCGGGCAAGTTTTGTCCACTAAGGTCTTTGCCGTCCCAAATATCGCTTGTTGAACTAAATCCTTTTACCATTTTGCCCCAACGATTGAAAATTTTCATTTCGCAAGTGAGTACTTGATTGGAAGGAATAGAAAACACATCATTCACATTGTCGCCATTTGGCGTGAAAGAAGAAGCAATGAAAATATCGCCATTGGGAATAATGCGCAGCATTTTTACCATAGAATCTGGACAATATTCATTTTCATCATACGCAATCAGCAAGATTTGCACCTCTGCAATGGAATTATACAAATGATTGGGATTGAACGAAGTACTTGTTTTTCCATCACCAAAGCTCCAAAAATAACGATTCCCATATTGAGAAGTATTGTTAAATTCCAAGAAAGCCCGAGAAAGCGTTAAGACATTTGAGTCTGGCTCAAAAGTAAAGTTTGCAATCGGGTGCGGCGTAGTAGCCAAAGCAATTTCATTCAAAACAGTAACACAACCTCTTGCATCAACCACCGAAACGGCATAGTTTCCAGCGATTGCGTTGCTCAAAGTGCTTGTATATTGTGGGGGAACACTGTTCCAAGTATAAGTATAGCCCTCATTTCCCCCCGTAGCACTAACTTCTACTTGCCCATTCGCAAATTCACAATAGCCATCTGTAATCTTATCTACTATCACTTGCAAGGGCAAAGGTGCATTTACAGTTGCCATCTTTGTATCGAAACAGTTCAAAGAATCTTTGACAATAACGGTATAAACTTGTTGAGAAAGTTGTGTCGCTGTTGCCGAATTTTGGGGTGGCACACTGTTCCAAAGGTATTGATAGCCGCCATTTCCGCCAACACTCATTGCCGTAATGCTTCCCGTAGCCTCTCCATAACAAGCCACATCTTGCACATTGTCAATCAAAACTTCCAATTTATTCGGCTCTGTTACCGCTATGCTTACATTTTTGTTAAATGTAGGCTCTAACACATCTTTTACGTAAGCGGTGTAAGTTCCTGCTGCCAAATTTGTAGCGACTTTGGTAAATTGAGGCGGCGTTGTTAGCCAAGAATAGGCATAATTTCCTGTTCCTCCACTCACAATTACCTCCGCAACCCCATCATTTTTGCCAAAACAACTGGCAGGATTAACGAGTTTAGACGAAGCAACAATCACAGGCGGCTCAATAATGGTTACGCTCAATGTCTGCGAACAACCAATAGTTGTTAAGTTATCTACGATTACTTGATATGTACCAGCCACCAAATTGTTGGCAGTTGCCGTATATTGCGCAGGCGTTGTATTCCAAGTGTAGGTAAAAGTGCCTGTTGTATTGCTTACTTGCACCGTTGCGCTACCATCATTTCCGCCATTGTAGCTCACATCTTGCACATTGACAATACTTGCCGTCCAAGTTGTGTCTAAGCCCACTTGCGCCATAGCAGAAGCCGTACAGCCCAAGGCATCTACTATATTTACGGTATATTGCCCTGCTGCCAAATTGCTCAAATTGCCACTGTATGTTGGCGGATTTGTACTCCATGTATAAATATAACTTCCTGCCCCCCCTGAAATCGTGAGCGCAATCGTGCCTACATTTCCTGTGCTACAACTTGCGGATGTAGTTTGGATTTGAGGAACAATAGCAGGTATCCAATTTACGGTAACAAGTTGTGTATCAACACCGCAAGCATTTTGTACGGAAACCCTAAAAATGGTGGTATCACTAATATTTACCGTAATTGTATTTCCTTGCAAAATAGCACCTGTACTAAGATTTAACCAAGTAATGGTATCTGTGAGCAAAATATTTCCCGTAGCCGTTAAGGTATGTGGCGAACCTGCACACACATATTGTGGAGAAGGGATATTGAGTTCAGGCACTAATTTTATGACCCATACAGAATCCGTTACTTCACAACCTTGATAAGAAGCGGTAAGATAGTACAAAATATCTTGATTGATGCCCGAAACCGTAGGATTTGCAATCGTAGAATCGGAAAGCCCGTTTGTAGGCGACCAAGAATAGGTAATGGTAGGCGTAATATTACAATGTTCAAACTGAATATTGGGCAAAAAATAGTTTTTGAAACCCGTATTTAAAGCACAACCTTGATTGTAATAGGTAGATTCTGTATTGTTGCAGCGATAGGGCATTAATGTGCCTGAAACATCATCATTTCCCCCCATGGTAACCCCATAAGCCTCGTCATCACAGAATTGTATATATAAATTAGAAACCCCGTCCCAATAAAATGGGCTGGAAAAAGGAATGACATTCCAACCTGGCGTAGTCGTATAAACGCCCGAAAAGACATTTATCATACCCGCAGGAAAAGGTGAATTTGTTTCAAATGAATCTCTATCTGTACATCTAATGCCTACGTTTAAGTTTTGATAAGGATTAAAACTATTTTTGTCTATTACCTCAAAAGCCATAGAATGAATCAAGCCTGAACTCATGCCTGCTGCCAACAAATCGGCGGCACGATAGAGATAAGCCGTTTTAAAATCTTCGTCATAGCCCAAGAAAGGCGTAAACTCATTCCACCAAATACTTGTATCCGAAGGCACAGTTCCTGTTCCCACAATATACGGAATCGGTGGCGTAGGGCAAGGAATACTGCTAATCGTGTCGCAGGTAGGCAAAGGCACTTGATAGCTTGCATTTGTTTGCAACTGAATGGTATCGTTGCAATAATAAGCGGTATCTTGTACAATGTCCACGCTTCCCGCAGGATTGATAGTAAGATTACGTGTTATTACACAAGCATTTTCTTCATAAATAATCGTATAATATGCAGGTAAAGCATTGATAATCACATCGGATTCGGCAGCAGTAGGCGAAAAAACATTACTACCTATCCATGAATACGTTCCGGCAGGATTGCCACCGTATGTTACCAAATGCAGGGTGTCGGGCAACGCATCAGGGCAGACAAACACATCAGGCACAAGCCATTCTATGCCTGTAACATGAATTTGATATGCGGCACTTGCTATGCCAAATATGGCACAAAAGTCATTTGCGGCAGAAACATATAAGCCATAATTTCCGCTTGCGCCCACAGGAATCACCCAGTAAAAACTGACCGTTGCCAAATTTGCCGTAGGATTATAGTTAATGCTTGTGATTGCCCCAGGAATATTTACGCCAGAATAGCCGGCTTGCACGCTCAAGGTTGTGCTTGTGTCAGTGCTTACTACTACTTGAAAAGAAAGCGTATCGCCAGGACAAGCCTCAAAATAATAGGGATTATTAGGCAAACCAGGCTGCATTCCCCCCGAAACATTGAGCGGCGGCGTGATGCCTACCGAATTGCTGCCTGTCCCGCAGCCCATTGTGATTATTTGCATATCTCGAATCACAGAGCCAATCATTACCCCATTTCGATACTCTTTGACTCTTACCGCAAGCACGCCATTTTGCACAATCGCAGGTGTAAAATCCATTTGTCCTGTTTGTGGAGAAAAAAGGAAATTATTGGCGGGCGTAGTAGCAAGGGGATACGTTGCATTATAAGGCGCAAAAAAAGTAACAGGCAAAGTTACACCTTGAAGTGGGTCAATGAGTTCATACACAAGTGAATCGCCATCTACCTCTAAAGTAATGTGATTGTAGGTAGCAGGTGTACCTACACAAAAATAAGGAACGCCCGTTTTGAAAAAATACGGGGAATTGTTACAAGAAGCGGCGAGATTGTTCAAAGTTGCTTCTAAATACATACCCTGCCCTGCTGAGCCTGTGCCAATCGCATAATTGCGGCAACAATTGGAATAGGAAATCGTCCAGTCTGTACAGGTTGCAGGGAAGGTAAAAATCCCTGAATACAAATACCTTTGTACACCTTGCACACCGCCGCCCGAACAATCGGTAAAGGTAGAAGGACAAACTTGCGATACTTCTTCGGGAATGCCCACAGAATCTAAGGATATAGTAATATTATACCCACAAGAAGCTGAAGCAATGTTTACAAACTCATTGGGATTCATGGGAATACCTGCACAACTTCTGTACAAAACCAAGGAGATTTCGTAGGAATTTTGTAGCACACAACGGTAATAGATTTCGCCCCCCATGATGTGAGAAGCCTGACTTGACTTGACTAAGCCAAGCATCAAACACAAAAGTATAATGTAGTTTTTCATAATTTGTTTTTTTGCCTACACAAATAGATAAGCCTCAAATATTTTGTAATAAGGCATATTCATGAAACAAAGGAAAGACTTTTTCTGATTGCTTACAAGTGTATTTGCTTTATATGCAGCAAATTGCTGCTTAGTAGTCTTATTTGCCTATTGAATGGCAACGGTTGAAGCATAGATAAAAAAATAGTTGCTTGTTTGGCAATTTTTGTGTATTACATTTTGAAAGTATTCAGAAAAAACGGCTCACAACGCAAAGATTATGCAGCAAGCAGAAAAGTTTTACCCCTTTTAGCATTTACGCAAAAAGCAAATTCTTTTTTGTTCAGAAAATCCGTATTATTGCACTCAGAAAATAGCCAAAAAGCTCGAGACGTGTCCTTCTTGGCGGCATCTTTATCAAGGTCTAATTTTTGCCAAGACATATTGTAAGTATAAAGAATAAAAATATTTTCAAAAATAACGTATCAATTCCCAAAACAAGTATAGGATTTTCCTTCTACTTTGCCAAGTTGAAAACAGGTAATTAATTTTGAATGAGTGAAGGAGCAAAGCAATCCCACCTATTGTGGATAATCAATGCTTTTGATACGGCTCAAAAATTTTGGGCTAAAGCCTTCACATTTTTTGAACTCACTCGCTCGCAATGACACATTTAATTCATTATTTTTTAACCTGACAAAGCAGAATTAGTTTGTCAGGTCGTTTATTGTGTTAAACTATTTAGCATTGTAAATGTTGCCAATTGATGTGAGTTCCGTATTGTTTTTACTGTACTGCGATTCTCCAGAATCGCAGCTACTAACGCAATCAGCGAATAAATGGCAATATCACCCTCATTTGCTAGCAAAACATCTTCTAAACAAAGAAAAAATGCTTTTATACGTTTCAAGTTTTCCCTTTTGAAACATCATGAACGATTTCCCTCCCCAAATCAGCAATTCTCATATATAAACCATAATGCTCGTTTTCCGCATATCTTTTTTGCCATTCTAAAGAAGGAACGCATATTTGTGCTAAAATAAGTTGTTCTTTGACCATGATTTGAATAGCTATACGTTTAGGTTTTCGCAGATATAACAAGGCAGATTTGAACAAGTAAAAGCCTTTATCTGCAGAAATCTGGGTAACCCTAAATAGTTAAATTAGCGTTTGCTTTTGGCATCTTTATATTGGCATTTACCTTTGTCTGAAAAATAACCTTACCATCTTGATGTCACTCATAGACCTTTTGACTAAGACCTACATACTGATAAGAGAGCAAAAATATGAGCCAAAGTAACTGTAATTTTTTCATTGGAAATATAATTGTGATTGGTGTGTAATATAAAAAATCAGCTTACAAAAATAGCAAAAAAAATAATTATACTCGCATGAAAACATACTTGCATAATAAAAGTTTGGGTACTTTCAAAATTGCGGGATATTTCAGCCAAATGAATATCTGCGAACTTCAACTGTACGTACAAGTGCAGTCATAAGGCTTTTGTCATCAATAAATTTAAACGCTACCTTTTTGATGGTTTCTTCTGCATCATCAATTACCGCCAATAACAACATGGCTTTAAAGTAAACATTTACTTGGTCTTGCGTTGTTGCCTAGAAATCCATTTCAACCGACTTGTTTTGTGTACTGATTCTGCGGTTGATGCTATGGTAAAAAGGTACAATGAAATTTAAGCCTGGACGCAAAACTTTTTTGTACTCGCCAAACGCGGTGATAACCGCATTTGTGCCTTGTTGCACTATCTTAAATCCCATAAAAATTAAGACAACAATAACTAAAACTGGTAAAGATGCCATAAATGAGTGTGTAAAAAGTGAAAATGAATCCTCAAATATAAGCATAATAAAATAATTTTTCGATAAAATGTTGGTAAATTCCTTTATTTATCCCCAAAATAGCTAAGATATATTACTTACTATTTTTGTTATGGGAAAAATAAGTACTTTTGTCTTCATAATCTCACTAACCTTTCTTCTCATGGCAAAATATTCGATTTGGGGAATAATTTTCATGTTTTATGGGCTTTCTACATCTGCCCAATACTTGCGTGTATCGCAAAAATACTATTTTAATTATTATCATTTACCAACAAATACCTATTTGTTGAAAGATACTTTGTATCAATATGGTACTGATTTTCAAGAAGATATAGCTATTGTGCAAAAGCGAGGAAAATTTGGCGCAATAGATACAACAGGTAAAGAAATCATTCCGCCAAAATATGACAACTTAACTTCTTTTGACAAAGGACAAGCTATTTTTACACAAAACGTCCTCAAAGGAATTGTGGGTAAAGATGGAAAGGAAATTATTTCTGCAAAATATGACTATATTGGGGATTTGTTATATGGAAAAAGAGCCGTTATGTCTGATGGAAAATGGGGCTGTATAGACACAAAAGGAGCGATTGTTGTGCCATTTATTTATGAATATGTGGGTGATTTTCGAGAGGGGTGGGCAATGGTTTTGTCCGATGAGAAATGGGGATTTTTGAATTTGCAGGGAAAAATAAGCGTAAAACCTATCTATGATTGGGTGGCTAATATGCACGAGGGCAAGGCAGCAGTGATGCAAAACGGGCAATATGGTTACGTGGATTCTACTGGAAATGAACGTATTCCCTTACAATACGACTTGGCTTGGGATTTTTCGGAGGGCTTGGCGGCGGTAAAAATAGATAACAAAATCGCCTTTATTAATGACAAAGCAAAATTAGTAATTCCTGCAAAATATGAAGATTTTGCTAATTTTTCCGAAAAAGTAGTGGCAGTAAAGTTGTTGGCTACGCATAAATGGGGCTTCTTGCGGAAAGATGGCACACAACTTAGCGATTTTATCTATGATGAAGCAAGGCAAATGAAAAATAATCGGGCGGCAGTAAAAAAAGGAGAAAAATGGGGCTATATAGATGAAAATGGAATGAATGTAATTGATTATCAATATGATGAAGCGCATGATTTCGAGCAAGAATATGCGATTGTGGGGGTAGGAGAAGAAAAAGTAGTCTTCATGGAGCGAGAACTGTCGAATGATGTAAGACAGTTAGCTTTGGACAATTATGATGAACATTTCATTAAAACTCATCTTTTAACTTATATTAATAAAGCAGGTGAAATGCTATTTTCGCCTCAATATCAATATATTAAACCCATCTTGCAAGATTATGTATGGGTGAGTACAAATTATGCTGATGGCAAATATATTCGTTTAAGTGACAAAAAAGAAATCATTTCCCATGGTTTGCAAGTGGCAGATGGTGTAGTGTATAGGAATTATATAGAGAAAAAAATACAAGGTGTTACCATATTAAAAGATGAAAATGGAAAATTAATTACTGAAAAACGCTTTGAAAAAACAACGGTATTTCCAGAAGTTGACTATTTTGAAGCGGAAGATGGACATCTTTTTGATGCAAAAGGAAAGGCTTTATTCAAGAAAAACTATACAAATGTTTATCCTATTGGCAAAGATATTTTTGAAGTAACTGATGTAAGTAAAGGCAAAATACAAATAGACAAAATGGAAAAGCAATTAAATACAGATGAATATAATATTGAAGAAAGTCTGGGAAATGGCTATTATAAAGCAGTAAGCAATGATTATAGTCGCACATTTTTGGTAGATTCTACGGGCAAGAAAGTCATTGACGAGGAATTTGAAGCGATAAAACCCTTTGCAAAAACTTTTTTTCTGTGTCAAAAGGCAGAAAAGTGGGGCATTATGGAGCGCAATGGCACTTGGGTAATTCCTTGTAAATATGATGAGATTCTGGCTTTTGAAGATGAAATGGCGCTTGTGCGAAAAGATTCTATGCGAGGCTATGCCTTTAAGAATGAGTTTGTTGCGATGGCTTCGCTCAAAGAAATGCCCCAAAATATATTGGCTTGTTTTAGCGAAAACCTTGCGCCCTTTCTCAAAGCAGGAAAATATGGTTTTATCCATAAAACAGGTAAAATCGCTATTCCTTGCGTATATGACATGGTGTGGGGGTTTCATCAAGGTATGGCAAAGGTGCGCAAAGACCAGAAAATAGGCTATGTCAATGCAAAAAATGAAATCATGATTCCCTTAGAATATGAAGATTTAGGGCTTTTTTCGGAGGGCTTTTCTATTGCACAAAAAAATGGGAAAGTGGGTTTTATTGATATGAAAAACAACCTTGTCATTCCTTGTATTTACCAAGATGCTCGCCCCTTTGCGGGCGGTTTGGCGATTGTACAAAGTGCTGTAAATCAACGCTGGGGCTGTGTTGATGCAAAAGGTGTGGTCAAAATTTTGTTTAATTTTGAAGAGATAAGCAAGTTTTCAGAAGGTCATGCAAAGGTTATGTTAAACGAAAAAGAAGGAATTATAGACAAAAAAGGCGTTTTAATCAAAGATTGTATTTTTGATAGGGTGGGAAAAGTAGAAAATGGACGAGTAATTGTGATTTATAAAGGAAAATATGGGGTAATAGACATGAATGGACAGTTTCAAATTCAACCTATTTATACGTCAATTGAACGTTTAAAAGATGATGTTTTTATCTGCAAAACTGCTTCTTTATCAGGCTTTTATACCCAAGAAAATGAAGCAATTATTCCGATTCAATACGCAACAAAAAACAACCTTATCCGAAAATATTATTATGCTTTGCAAAAAGATGGGCAACGTTTTGTATTCGATAAATATGGTCGAATGATTCAAAAAGTAGATAAACCTTTTCAGGCATTTAACGAAAAATATTATGGTGTAGTAAAGGATAAAAATATAGAAACACCTACATTAAGTATCTACGATAACAAAGGAAACCTTCTTATTCCACCTGTTTATAAAACGATTAAACCCATAGAAACGACAGATGCTTTGTTTATTGTACAAAGCGATTCTTTGGTAAAAGGTGTAATAAATGATGCAAATAAAATCATGTTACCTATTGTTTATCAGGATATTAAGCCCATAACCAAGGACTTATTTGTTGTAACTGGCGATTCTTTAAGTGCAGTTGTTAATATAGATAATGAGGCAATTCTTCCACCTATTTATGAAAATATAGAGGTTGTCAAAGGTAATCCGAGTCTTTTCATTGTGCAGTTGCATGGAAAAAAAGCAGTAATTAAAGCAGATAATAACATTATTATTCCTTTTGGCAAGTATCAAATCTATCAACCGTATGGCACACAAAAAAATTATCTTATCACACAAGATGAACAAGGTTTGCAAGATATATATACTTTGGCTGGGAAAAAATTGAAAATTCCGCCTTTTACAGAAGCCTATCTTGCTGAAAAAGAAGATATTATCTTGATAAAAAACTATTCAAAATCAGCATTATATAATCATGCAGGAAAAGAAATTTATCCTTTAAGTGCGGACAAAATTTTCTGGGCAGATTTGAATGATATGTTTATTCCGATTCAAAAAGGGGAAAAATGGGGCATGATAGATAGAAAAGGGCATATTGTAGCACTATTTCAATATGATTATTTGCAGAGTGTAGTGCATGAAAATGAGACACTTGTGATATTTGAACAAGGAAATAAAACAGGCATTATAGATGCACAATGGAATATTTTGTATGAAGACACGCAAGAAATTCAGTATGATGAGACATTAAAGTCATTTTATATAGGTGCAGGAAAAAATATTCGTTATATAGATAAAAATGGAACGGAGTTGAAATAGGTACTTATTTTTACCTTGGGCGATAAGGAAAAAAAGCCTACTTTTGTCTCGCAGATGTACGCAGATAGTAGGAGATAGCGCAGATGTAGGTATTTTGATATGTATTCTAAGATGTATTATTTCCCTTTTTGCATTTTTTGCGTTATATCTGTTTGAAAATAATAACACTATGTCAAAACAAAAATCGTTTATATTTCTGTTCGTTTTTATTGCTTCCCTCTTTTTGATGAGTTGCATTAAGTCGCCTTTTACTTCGGAAAAAGGTCCTTTGAGATTCTCATCTGATACGCTTAAATTTGATTCGATTTTTACGACCTTGCCTTCTCCTACCGAGTGGCTTGTGGTTACAAATCCTACCATTAATAATTTAAAAGTCGCAAAAATTTCTTTGGAATCAGGGGCAGCCTCTGAATTTGAGCTAATTATAGATGGGTTGAAAGTGCAAGAAATGGAGGAGGTAATTTTGCCGCCGAGAGACAGTATTCATATTTTTGCCAAAATGAAATCACAAGCAAGAGATAAGTTTGTAGAAGAATATTTGGTATTCAAGGTGGGGACAGAAACGCAAAAAGTCTTGCTAAGAGCTTATGTGTTAGATGCGTATTTTTATGATACAAAAGTTACTGTAAATGACGATAATCAAATTCAAATAGACAGGTCTTATTGTAATTTGGTATTAGGAAATGATAAACCTCATGTTATTTCGGGACCTATGTACATTCCTGATGGTTGCAATTTGACCATACAACCTGGGGCGCAAGTGTATTTTACGCCTTATAAGGCAGGTTTTTATGATAGGTCTTCGGGTTTAGGGGGCAAAATATATGACTTTATGTCTATGTTATATATTGCAGGGACCTTGAAAATACAAGGACAAGCAGGAAATCCTATTGTATTGCAAAGTACTCGTTTGCAAACACAGCCTTCGCCGCTTTACAACTTTGTGGAAAATCCAGGACAATGGCGGGGCATTGTTCTCACCTCTTCAAGCAGTGATAATGTGATAGAATATGCAACCATCAAAAATGGACAATTTGGCATTTATGTAGATTCTTCTGCTGTGAATAACAATCCAAAACTAACGATGCGTTATTCTCGTATTCGCAATGTGGATTCGTATGGTTTGCAGATGGGTTTGGGCTATCTTGTTGATGAAAAAAATCCGCAATTAGTGGCAGGAAATATCGGAAATGTGCCTGCAATGTTAGTAGAAAATTCCATTATTGGCGATTGTGGACAATATGGCATGAATATGAGCAGAGGCGGTTGGGCAGAGTTTTACAATTGCACTTTTTACAATAATGGGCGTTTTTCGTCTCGAAACAGTCAATGTGTATCTGTTTCCAATTTTATTACACTCGAATACAGAAATTATGGTCCCATAGATATACGTACTTATTTTGTAAATTGTGTGATGTGGGGAAATGCAAAAAGCGAAATTGGTGTGAGCCTCTTAGATGGGGGAATAAAAGATGTTGTTTTTCAAAATAGTCTGGTCAAATTAGACAAAACGGAATTGAATTATGACCTTTATTACAATAATGTCATAGAAAATATAGACCCACTTTTTTATAGCCCTTCCGAAAGGGGAGATGTACGCCCAAAAGAGGGGAGTCCTTTGATAGATGCGGGGAAATCGGATAATTTGCCTTACACAACAGATGTGCGAGGACGCTTCGATTCGATTCGATATACATTAGGCGTACCTGGCGCATTAGGAAAATATGATATTGGGGCGTATGAGTATTATCCCATAGAGAAATAATATGTTACTACCTGTTCGCAAACACAAAATCTTGGCGGCATACAGCATGATTGAGATTCAAGAAAAACTAACAGATTTGGGCGCAAAAATCTATGAGGATTCGCCCAACAAGTTTTCTTTTGTGTTGGATAGAGATGCCGAAAATGATTTGCCTCCGATAGACATTGACGGTGAAATAACAAGGGCTGAAAAAAGTTATCAAATGACATTTCGCATTGCCACAAATGACATGAGGAAAAAATATTTCCCCTTTCAAGTACTGAAAAAAATACCGATTCAAATGGGTATAGTTGCGATTGCATCAATCTTTTTTTCTTTTTTTGCAGGCGGATTTAAGCCATTTATTTTACTGCCTATTTTTGTGATGCTAAGTTCCATTCAATTTATGGTAGGCATGTATTTCAATGAAATTGGGCAGGCTTTGGAGGCAATTCAGGTGTTGGATAAACATTTTAAACCATTTCGCACACAGCAGTTACTTGATGCAGCTATGCAAATTGATAATATTGGCAAAAAAGAAAATCTGTGAGAACCTAAATACGTACTTACCTATAAAAAGCGATTCCTTGTAGATGTCTTGAACCTACAAGGAATCGCTCAAATACTTGCAAAATTCATCATGCAAAGCCTGCGGGACCACCTCCGCCATACATAGGTGGCGGCGGCGGCTGATTACTTGGAAGGTCTATTTTTCCATACGTTTTTTCATAACGTTCGATATTGTCTTTAAGTGCGAGCATAAGCTGTTTCGCATGTACAGGTGCGGTAATTACCCGAGATTTTACAATTGCTTTGGGCGTGCCAGGTAGCAACTGAATAAAATCTAAGATAAATTCTGCATGTGAATGTGCAATAGAGGCAATATTTGTATATATGCCTTGTGCTATCTCTTGTGGTAATTCTACGGAGATAGGAGGTTCGTTTTGTGCCATTTGTTGAAATGAAAAATTAAGGTGAAAATAGGATTTTTTATGCCCAAAAGCAGAAGCCCTATTTTTAAAGCACAAATATAGTTTTTTCTTACGAACTGCCCTAAAAAACTCCTTAAATAGGTAATATTGCAATTAAATTTGTATATATTGGAATAAATATAGACTTTTGTGGAACATCTTTGTTTTGTATCGAAAACGAGATAAATTTTCTATATATGTTTATGATTATTTTCAATAATATGAAACAATCTTTATTTATTGTATTGCTTGTTGCAATGGCTTTGCCACTTTCTGCGCAAAAAGACAAGAAACTCTCACCTTGTACGT
>JAAFHL010000610.1 GCA_013298365.1 Bacteroidota bacterium
TTTGAAGTTATTTCTGCCTTGTTGTCCAGGTGTCAGGTCTTTACTTTACAGGCACTTACCGCAGATGAGGTAATGATTTTGCTCAAAAGAGCCATAGAAACAGATGTGATTTTATCGAAAAAAAAGATAGAACTCAAAGAAATGGCTGCTTTGTATCAACTTGGGGGAGGAGATGCCCGAAAAAGCTTATCTTTGTTAGAAATCTTCGTCAATTCCTCTCAAAATGAGCCAATTATTGTAACAGATGAAGGTGTTTTAAAGGCAGCACAAACACATATTGCTTTGTATGACAAATCGGGAGAGCAACATTATGACATTATTTCTGCTTTTATCAAAGCTATGCGAGGCGGAGACGCAGATGCCGTAGTGTATTGGTTAGCAAGAATGTTGGTTGGGGGAGAAGACCCCGTTTTTATTGCAAGAAGAATGGTAATTTCGGCATCAGAAGATATTGGAAATGCAAATCCAAATGCTTTGTTATTAGCAAATGCCTGTTTTCAATCGGTGAAAATGATAGGAATGCCCGAAGCAAGGATTCTTTTATCACAAACGGCGATTTATTTGGCTACTTCTGAAAAAAGCAATGCCTCATATACAGCAATTAATGATGCGATGCAGTTTGTTTCGCAATCTCCCCCCTTGCCTGTGCCTTTGCATCTCCGCAATGCCCCTACAAAGTTGATGAAAGAACTAAATTATGGCAAAGATTACAAATATTCTCATAATTTTGAAGGAAAAGAAGGCTATCAGCTCTATTTACCCGAAGAAATAAAGGGAATGAAGTTCTATAAGCCTAAAGAAATTGGTTTGGAAAAGAGAATCAAACAGTTTTTAGCGGAAAAATGGGGCAAAAAAACACCTTAACTGTCTTAAAGGTCTTTGACCATTTAAAAAGTTAAGGTGTTTTTTATATACGAAAACGCAGAAAATGCATAACTAAATATTTATACCTTTCTGTCTTTCAATACATTACGGGCAATAACCAGTTTTTGAATTTCAGAAGTTCCTTCGCCAATCGTGCAGAGCTTAGAATCACGATAAAATTTCTCAACAGGGAAATCTTTTACATAACCATAGCCGCCAAAAATCTGAACCGCTTCATTTGACAAAGCAACGCAGGTCTCACTTGCGTGAAGTTTTGCCATCGCAGAAGCTTCTGTTACAGGTTGTCCATTCATAAGCAAATCCGCAGCACGATAAGTCAAGATTTCAGATGCAGAAAGGCGCATTTTCATATCTGCCAATTTAAAAGAAATGCCTTGAAACTGACTGATAGGTTTACCAAACTGTTCTCTTTGTTTGGAATAAGCGATGGAAGCGTTCAATGCCCCATATGCAATGCCCAATGAAAGGGCTGCTATCGAAATACGACCGCCGTCTAAGACCTTCATCGCTTGGTGAAAACCATCACCAATTTGCCCCAAGATTTGGGATTTGTGAACTCTCACATCTTGAAAAATAAGCTCCGTAGTTTCGGACGCTCTCATGCCCAATTTATTCTCTTTTTTGCCTGCAAAAAAACCAGGTGTGCCTTTTTCAATGACAAATGCGGTAGAATTATTCGGGGTACGAGCCTCGCCTGTGCGGGTCATTATCACTGCTACACTGCCTGTTTTGCCATGTGTGATGAAGTTTTTTGCGCCATTGATGATGTAATAATCGGAGTCCTTTGGGTCAGGAACGGCTACCGTTTTCATATTGCTTGCATCAGAACCTGTGTTAGGCTCAGTCAAACCCCAAGCACCTATCCATTCGCCTGAAGCCAATTTTGGCAAGTACTTGCGTTTTTGTTCTTCGTTACCAAATTTAAGGATATGATTGGTACACAAAGAGTTATGCGCCGCAAGAGAAAGTCCTATGCCGCCACAAAATTTGGATACTTCGACAATGGCAGTAATATATTCAAAATAACCAAAGCCAGAGCCGCCATATTCTTCGGGTACTAAAATCCCCATTAAACCCATTTCTCCGAGTTCACGGAAAATATCTACAGGAAATTCCTGTGTTTCGTCATAATGAAGGACAACTTCGGGTTTAAGTCTTTCTGTTGCCCAGCGACGAATCATGTCTGCGATTTGTTGTTGGTTTTCAGTTTCTTGAAAAGTAAGTGTGGACATATTTGTGCAGTTATCAGTGAACAGTTATCAGTGAACAATTTGTGCTTTGATAACTATGTATTAATTTGTTTGGTTAAGATTTTGGCAAAAATATATTGTTGGGGCAAATTTCCCAAATTCATAGCGTAGGGCTTAAGCCCTACGCTATGAATTTGAGAAATTCGCTATTCCATTTTTTTAATTGTTTTTATATAGATATTATTTGCCTTGTCTAAATTTGTGCCTATTTCTTTCACAAATTGTTCTTTCAATTTTCTAAATTTTTGATTTGCTTCCTTTGGTAAACTACTGCTTACAACGTATCCATAAATGGCTTTCTTTGTGAGTTTTACCTCTTTCTCTGCTAATTTATTCCTGACAAAAGTAACGGTAACTTTTAGCTGTTCTACCGCTTGTGGAATGTCTTGACCTTTGAGTTCCACAAAATGATAGTCTTCTATTTTACCACGATAAAATAAAAAATCACATTTCTTGGTCGAAGTATCATGAATAATGCCTTTATCTACCTTAATACAACATATTTTTTCTTTTTCTCTGTCT
>JAAFHL010000611.1 GCA_013298365.1 Bacteroidota bacterium
TAATTATACATATTACAAACAATTATATTTATGGCAAACAGAGCATATCTGTACAGCGCAAGCGAAGACTTGCGCAAGTTGCGTGACGTATCGGAGTCTCGCTATCCGATTCCCTTTTTCTACAAGGTACTTTTGGGGGAAGATACAAGCGTATGCAATTCTCGCATTTGGGAATATGAACACCCGATTGCGATAAAAGGCGATTTTCAAAAGGGTTTGGATAAGTTAAATGCCTTTTTTGATTATTTGCAAACGCAAGATGCGCTTGATAAAGAAGTGATTGCGGTATATCAAGCAGAAACAAAGGCGTTTTGGGAAAAGGAAAAAGAACGAGTGGATAAGTATTTTTTCTTGGAAGGAGGGGAACTATTTGACCTGACAGCAAGCGAGGACGACCCAATAGAAAAGCAAAATGCAGATTTATACAAGGAAATTAAGGGTATTTCGCAGCTTATTACCCAAATCATGAGAGAAAAACCGAAAAATATATTTGATTTTTCAGATGCATATTGGCTCAAATCATTGAAAAAGGAAAAAGAATATCTAGCAGTGTATTGGACACACGTAACCTATTTTTCTTTTAATAAATCGTAGCAAATGGGGTAGTTTATTTGTAAGTGATACTTACACGTAATTAATTTTATTTTTCCTTCAAAATGCCTACTTTTGCGCCAAATTACAATCATAACAAATATGACAAAAGGACCTATTTCTCAATTTATAGAAACACATTATCTGCATTTCAATGCGGCGGCTTTGAAAGATGCAGCAAAGGGTTACGAAACACACTTATTAGAAGGTGGCAAAATGATGATTACCCTTGCGGGCGCAATGAGTACCGCAGAACTTGGCAAATCTTTGGCAGAAATGATTCGTCAAGACAAAGTGCAAATTATCTCTTGTACAGGCGCAAATTTGGAAGAAGATTTGATGAATTTGGTGGCACATTCGCACTACAAACGTGTGCCGCATTATCGTGATTTGAGTCCGCAAGATGAGTGGGACTTGTTGGAACATGGGTTTAATCGTGTTACAGACACTTGTATCCCCGAGGAAGAAGCATTTAGACGTTTGCAAAAGCATATTTTTGAGTTATGGAAAGGGGCGCAAGACGCAGGAAAACGCTTTTTCCCGCATGAATATATGTATCAAATGATTCTTTCAGGCGTTTTGGAACAATATTATGAAATTGACCCTGCAAATTCTTGGATGATTGCTGCCGCAGAAAAGAACCTACCCATTATTGTACCTGGTTGGGAAGACAGCACCATGGGCAATATTTTTGCTTCTTATTGTATAAAAGGAGAACTTTTGCCTTCAACCATGAAGTCAGGTATTGAGTATATGATGTGGCTAACAGAATGGTACAGACCTAATTCCGCAGGAAAAGGGGTAGGTTTCTTCCAAATTGGCGGTGGCATTGCAGGCGATTTCCCGATTTGTGTTGTGCCGATGATGTATCAAGATTTGGAATGGACAGATGTACCTTTTTGGTCATATTTTTGCCAAATTTCCGACTCTACCACAAGTTATGGCTCGTATTCGGGAGCTGTTCCCAATGAAAAAATAACATGGGGAAAATTAGACATAAATACACCTAAATTCATTGTAGAATCAGATGCAACGATTGTTGCACCTTTGATATTTGCATGGATATTGGGCTGGTAAGATTGAAGTTCACGCAGATTTTTGCAGATAGAAACCATAATTTGCGAAAATCTGCTATCATCTGCGTGAACAAAAAAAGACTTTTTACGTACAATATACATAAATGTGTAATATATTAAAATCCCCGCAGCAAATATTTTTTTTATTACGACATTTGCATGTTTTCATACACAAAATATAATATTTTTGTGTGTATTTTATTACCTGTTTTTCGCCGCTCAATATAATGAATAATATAAATGATATACTAAATACGTTTAAACCCATTACTTTAGAAGAAATCAAATCTGCTGATGTGGGTTTGATGAATAGAATTGACACAAAATATTTATTGACTTATCCAGAATTATTGGAGTTATTGAGTGACGTGAAAACGAATTATTGTACGCTAGAAATCAATAATACCCGCTTACATGGCTATGAGACTTTGTATTTTGATACAGATCATTGCGATTATTATATGATGCACCACAACAAAAAGGGGACTCGTGTAAAGGTGCGTGTGCGTAAGTATGTAATTAATGGCTTGATTTTTTTAGAAGTAAAAGAGAAAAGCAACAAACAAGTTACGGCAAAAAAACGTATTCCTGTTCCTTCTTTCCCCGAAAGACTTAGTGAAATCAAAGATTTGATAGCCTCTCAAGGTTTTAACATGCGTGAAGAGGAACTTTATCCGCAGTTATGGACTGTTTTTGAACGAATTACCCTCGTAAATCCCGTACTAAAAGAGCGTTTAACCATTGATTTGAATCTTCATATTAGAAATAATACCTGCGACATACGTTGCAAAGATATGGTTGTAGTAGAATTGAAGCGGGAAAAATCGCAGGCAGACTCACCTGTTTCCGAATGGATGAAAAACCTTAATATTCGAGAGCAAGGTTTTAGTAAATATACCATTGGCTCTGCCTTGATTTCCGATTCTTTAAAGAAAAACAACTTTAAACTTAAATTAGCAG
>JAAFHL010000612.1:0-1366 GCA_013298365.1 Bacteroidota bacterium
ATACTTTTCTGTTAGGTTTTCCGAATCAAGAAGTGCGAAATGCTTTTTCTTCACATTTGTTGGCAGAATATATAGACCAAGATTGGGCATATACGGACACTACGATTGCGCATAAACTGCGTCGTCATTTAGAAAAAGAGCAAATCAATGAGGCTTTTCAGATATTTATTCCTGTTATTCACTCTACTGGCTATGATATAACAAAGCATACAGAAGGATATTTTCATACGATAATGCACGTATTGATGTATAGCACAAGTGTTTGTGTTTTTTCGGAATTGGAAAGTTTGCAAGGGCGGCTTGATACAGTGGCAATTACCACAAAAACGGTTTATATTTTTGAATTTAAAATAAACTCCACAGCAGAAATTGCTATCAATCAAATCAAAATACAAGGTTATGACAAACGTTTTCGCTTAGAAGGAAAAAATCTTTATTTGATAGGCGTGAATTTTGTTACCGCAGACAAAAAAATAAATGACATCAAACTCCAAAAATGGACAGAAACAGGCTATGAAGATTTGCCTGTGCGTTTTGAGATGTAAGCTATATCTTTTCATTTTTTGTTCTTTCTGCTAATTCAATAGGGATTCTTTCAGCTATTTTTTCTTTCAGCCACAATAATTTTTGATAAATATCATAAATCTCATCAGAAGTTGCTGCAAGTGGCGAGCTTATAGCATATTTATTCCCTTCTAACACCACAAAATACCAGTTTTGTCCCACAATATAAATCCCATAAATGGGTAACTTATCCGCATTTAGTGCTTGAGCAACTAACATAGCGGAAACACATTGCCCGATAGGGTCGCCACTTGGGTCGTTTTCCTTTTTAAATTCTTGAAGACAAAAATAAGGCGTTTCAGGCTCTTCTTTGCCCCAAGCAATGATTGCATCAGGCGAACCACTCAATTCTTCTCCATCTATAATTGCAGTAATAGGTCGTTTATCAAATAAGTTTGTATAGCGAGTAGTGTAGCGTACCCATGTTAGTATAGGTCCTATAAATTGTAGCGAAAGCTCTATCTCATTCCATGAAAAGACATTATCTAACAAAATATCTCGCATTTTTTGTAGAAAAGCATTGTCTAAATCACTTAATTCTGAGCGAAATGATAACCATTCATTTAAAACGGATAATTCCAAGACTCGTTCCAACTTAAAACGTTTATTGAGCTTGGGCATTGTCCAGCTTCTAAAATTTGATGCCATAAGATTATTTTTCTACTTCCTTCTGTTTAAAATTCTAATTTTGCATGACAAATATAGACATATTTTTAGGAAAAAACTTTTTTATCTGCTAAATTCCTTATTTTTGTCAAAATTACTATCATGAAAATGACATATATTTTTCTCTCAATACTTA
>JAAFHL010000612.1:1376-2621 GCA_013298365.1 Bacteroidota bacterium
TAGCCTTTGGCTTAATACAGCTTGTAATGGCAATGAAAAAGCTAATAATCAAGCAACTAAAAAAGATACAGCCGTTGAAAAATCGGTTGCTACTGCTTTAGTAGAAACTTCGGGTGCTGTAAAGGAAACAGAAGCTGCTGCAAGAACTGTTTCTCCTGTCAAAGAAAAAAAGCCGCTTTCGCCCAAAAAAATCATGAAAAAAATCAAAGGGGTAAATCCTGGCGCAGATTATTTGGTGAGCGAAGTTTTGCCTATGTTGGAAGGAAAAAGGGTGGGAATTGCCACAAATCATACGGCTTTGCTGTCTGATGGGACACATTTGGTAGATGAATTGCAAAAAACGGGCGTGAATGTGGTCAAGGTTTTTTCGCCTGAACATGGTTTTAGAGGCACAGCAGATGCGGGCGAAAAGGTAAATAGTTCGGTTGATGCAAAAACGGGTTTGCCGCTTGTTTCTTTGTATGGAAACAATAAAAAACCTACCCCCGAACAACTCAAAGACCTTGATGTTGTGGTATTTGACATTCAAGATGTAGGCACAAGACATTATACCTATATTTCGACTTTGAGCTATATTATGGAGGCTTGTGCAGAAAATGGCAAGGCTGTTTTTGTGCTTGACCGCCCAAATCCAAATGGTTGGTATGTGGAGGGACCGATGATGCAAAGTGCTTATACTTCTTTTATTGGTATGCACCAAGTGCCGATTGTGCATGGCATGACGATAGGGGAGTATGCCAAAATGGTAAACGAGGAAGGTTGGTTAAAAGGTGGTAAAAAATGTAGCCTTTCTGTTATAAAATGTACAGGTTACACACATGCGATGCGTTGGAACGAAACAGGCTTGAAATGGATTCCACCTTCACCTAATATGGTTTCCGATTACGCAGCGTATTTATATCCGATTTTGTGTTGGTATGAGGCTACAACAGTGAGTGTAGGGCGAGGTACAGAGGAGGCTTTTACGATATTGGGTGCGCCTTGGAATAAAAAATTTGGCGTTTCTGCGCCGTCTTTTGGGCTAAATTGGGAAAAATACGATTTTACGCCTCGTTCTTTGCCAGGAAAAGCTAAAAATCCGCCTTATCAAGATGTGCTGTGTCATGGCATTAAATTTACGAATCAAACAGATGGCAAAAATCTTTTCTTGGCAGGAATTGCCTTGTTAGAGGCTTTTTATCAATCGCATAAATCATCAGGCGAAACAAAACCTTTCTTTTCGGCAGGTTTGGAAAAATGGGTAGG
>JAAFHL010000613.1 GCA_013298365.1 Bacteroidota bacterium
AATACTACAATAATAAATAATGGTTCTCTGACAGTTTTTGTGGATTTTTGCGTAACGTAGGGGTTGCAACCCCTACGTTACGCAAAAATCTCTGCTTTGAGGCTTGTCTCCACAAAAATTGTCAGAGAACCTAAATATCCTACTTTACAACAAAATCTATACAAATGTAAAAAACTCATCTAGGTGAGATAGGGCTTTAGATGTAAGGTATATATATGTTTTGCGATTTTACAAAATACTTTATATGACTAAATAATTGGAAATAAATACTTTATGTGAAAATAGTAGATTTATTTAATGCTAAAAAAATAAAAAAAACAGGAAGAAAATAACTGCTTTTTTGCTGACAGTGCATGTTATGATTCATGCGTTTAATGCTTAACATGGGGTACATTTTCTATACTTTTTGCGAATTTCCTTTTTGTGAGAGAGCTTTTATGGTTCAGCGAAAGCTGCTGATTGCCCTAACAGAAAGAAAATCCACCTTATTTTGATAGCGATATAAAGAATAGGTAGAGGGGAGTATGGGCTTTAGCCCGTACTTTACCTTGTACAGGCTAAACCCTAGAAAACGATACCGATTTCTAATGTCCTTGCCAAACTCAATGATTATCTAAGACAATTTTGGCACTTTGCACATAATTTCCTATCTGAAAATTGCAAAAATAAATACCTGAAGGAACATTTTTTGCCTCCCATACCATTTGATTTTTGCCATTAAACAAACGATTTTCTGCCAATTTTTCTATCACTTGTCCATCTGTGTTTGTAATAAAAATAGAAATCTTGACTTTTTGTGGAAGTTGAAAGGCGATATTTACCTTTTTGTACGCAGGATTAGGAAAGCAATGAAGATTTAACTGACTAAAAATAGCATTTTTGACATCTGTAGTTGCACTTTTGTGAACATATACTTTAAAAATACGAGCACTTGGGAAACTTTCGGATTCATTTCCCCTAAAAATATTGGGATAAGGTGATTCTATTCCACCCAAAATATAGCCTACCAACGTCTTTGTCGTATCTAATTTATCTAAACGCAATATGTCTGTTTCCGTAAAATAACTACTTTTTAGCGGCAAAAATTCCGCATTTGAACCCAAATAAGCAGGCATCATAATAGGCAAATGCTTTTCTATTACCGCATTATTGTAACGAGTAACCTGGCTAATCGTTTTCACAAAAGGAATAAGTGTATCTTCTTTCAACAAATTTGGATTCAAACTGTCGGGGCGAAAACGGGACATGCCCCCAAAAAACAGGGTGTGCATGGCATCTGAAAGGCTATCATACACAGGCAAATGCGCCGTATGATATTGGTTAAGATTTTGCTGAAAACTATTATTTATTACAAAACCATTAGGTGTTATATCCACAGAATTGAGAAAAGGAAGGTCTTTTCCCTTTTGAAAAACACCCGAAAATGCAGTTATTCCTTCAACGCCTCCCGCAAAAATTTGAGGCACTAAATTATAATCTCTGCGATGCAAATTTGTCGTATCTTCCTGCACACTGTAATTACTGATGCTCAAATTTGTGCCATTGTCATCTATACGAAAGCGGCGGATTTGATGTGTATAACTTTGCGTATAAGTTGCGCCACTGTTGTGATTGTAACGCCCATCAAATCTATGTCCCATCACCAAATAAAAATCATTTCCCATTTTCTGCAAGTTTCCACCCGTAACCGCAAATACTTGGTCTGTTATTTGACGAAAATAAGGCAAAATACTTCCATGATTTTGTACAGCATCTATTACCGCAGGCACATCTATTGCCGTCATTTGCGGAAAAGTGATAAAATCTGCCAAAGAATCGGTGTAGCCGTAGCCGCCTACTACATACAAATAATCGCCCGCTTGTGCATATTGCGCATTGCTCGAAGAAATATGTTCTCGAATGTTTGTAGGCAAAACGCTTGCATCTGCTGTCCAAATTTGACTATTTGCAATATCTAACACAATGAGATTGAGGTTTTGTGTATAAGGCGGAAAAGCCGAAGGCGGTAAATACGCATGAAGTCCATTGAGTCGCCCGCCCACAATGAGCCATTTTCCTTGATGCTCGGCAAATGCGGCAGAATGTATGCCATCAAAACCCGAAATCGTAAATTCTTCTAAGGAAACCTCAAAATCGGTAGCTTGTGCTTGCGATTGTTTTACAAATAAAAAGCTCAATATGAGCAGTAAAAATATCTGTTTCATGGTAAATTTTTCTCAAAAGTAGGGAAAAAAATGCTAGGAGAAAAATTTGGCTGATGAGTGATATAATTTTCTCGTAAAAAATAAATAAATCACGCTACTACGCCATTTGCAGCCGTTTTTGCTTTGTATAATAAAAAATGTTTCAAAAGCACTTCATTTTCAGGGTTTGTAAAATTTGGGTCTTCTGCCAATAAATCAAAAGCAGCTTGACGTGCTTGTTGCAAAATCGCTTGGTCTTCTATGATATTTGCCAATTGAAATTGTGGCAAACCGCTTTGTCTTGTCCCCAAAAAATCGCCGGGACCTCGTATTTCCAAATCTATTTCCGAAATTTTGAATCCGTCAGTCGTTTCTACCATCGCACGTAAGCGTTTGCGTGCATCAGCCGAACGTTTATTAGAAGTCATCAAC
>JAAFHL010000614.1 GCA_013298365.1 Bacteroidota bacterium
TAATTTATTATGAAAGGTTTGAATGTATTTCGCATCATAGCCTATCACTCAATATCAAATATGAAAAAACAGTTTATCATCTTAGCGACCATCTCATTACTCGTTTTCACGCAGTCTTTTGCGCAAAAAAAAGGCGGAAAAGACCCTGTTTTGCTTAAATTTGACAAAGAAAGTGTAACAAAGTCAGAATTTGAGCGAGTTTACCAAAAAAACAATGGCGGATATGTCGTAGCTGCTACCCATACACCTGCTCAATTTCGGGAGTACCTCAATTTGTACATCAATTTTAAACGTAAAGTATTTGAAGCAGAAGAAGCTGGTTTAGACAAAACGCCTTCATTTTTGACGGAGTATAACAACTATAAAAAACAGTTGGCGCAACCTTATTTGAGTGCCAAAGAGGTGGAAGAAAGACTGATTCAAGAGGCTTTTCAGCGTTCAAAATATACGATGAATGCCTCTCATTTGTTGTTGATGATTGATGAGGGGGCTTCTCCAGAAGACACTTTGTCTGTTTATAACAAAATAATGGGCTATCGTGATTCTGTCTTAAAATTTGGCAAAAATTTTGAGGAGATAGCGCAAAAACATTCGCAAGACCCTTCTGCCAAAGATAATAAAGGAAATTTGGGCTATTTCAATGTGTTCGACATGGTATATCCTTTTGAATCAGCGGTTTATAATACAGCCGTTGGACAGCTTTCTATGCCTGTACGCACCAAATTTGGATACCATATTTTGAAAGTGAATGATAAAATCAGTGTAGAAGGTACAAAAAGAGCTTCGCATATTATCATTCGTATTGGCGACCGTTATAGCGCAAAAGATAGCGTAGAGGCGGAAGCAAAAATCAAAGAAATTTACCAAAAATTGAAAAGTGGTTCTGATTTTGCAGAATTGGCAAAACAATATTCTGACGACCCAAGTACAGCTTCTAAGGGTGGCGATTTAGGTACAACTCGTTTGTTACCTGCTTTGGAAGAACGCAAATTGAAATTGGGACAAGGGCAATATACAGACCCATTTAAAACGCAATTTGGCTGGCATATTTTGAAAGTAACCGAAGTTGCTACCCCTACCACAATCGAATCGGCTCGCAATGACTTGAAGCGCCGCATTGAGCGTGATACTCGTTCGCAAATTTCTAAGCAGTCTTTGATTACAAAATTGAAAAAAGACAATAATTTTGCCCTAAATAAAGCAAATGCAAGCAAGTTTAGACAAAATGTAGGACAAAACTTCCCCGCAGGTGCTTGGACTAAGTCAGAATATAAGGATTCAGCAGATTTCAAATTGGAACTTTTCCGCCTTGCTGATGGAAAAGGAAAAGTAACTTTGTCTCGCAGTCTTCAAGATTTTGTGAATTATTATACAAAATCACATCCTCGTTTTAACAAAATGACTCCTGAACAAGCCGCAGATGCTGCAATCGCTCAATTTGCTGACCAGGAATTATTGGCTTTTGAGGAAGAACGTTTGCCTGAAAAAAATCCAGACTACAAGGCACTTTTGCGTGAATACAGAGATGGTATTTTGCTTTTTACCTTGATGGAGCAAAAAGTTTGGAAAAAAGCAGTAGAGGACAGCGTAGGCTTGAAGGCATTTTATGAGACTAATAAGGCACAATTTCAAGCAAATGAAATGGTTGATGCCATCGAGTTTCGCACTATTGACGAAAGTATCATCAAAGAAGTGGAAAGATTGTTGAAAGAAGGAAATGCGCCAAAAGTGGTAGATTCTACCATTAATGCAACGGCTTCTTCTACGCTCAAAATTCGCCGTACCATGCAAACGTATGAAAAAGGTAAAAATGAGGCTGCAACAAATGTGTTTGCAATGAGTGTAGGCGACCGTTCTGAAATCATCAAAGACAATGAATTTTACAAAATTTATGTGGTAGAAAAGAAATATCAAGCGGGAATTAAGCCTTTTGAAAAAGCAAAATCGGAGTGTATTACCAAATATCAAGATAATTTGGAGAAAACTTGGTTGCAATCTTTGGAGAAAAAATATCCTGCAAAGGTTGATGAAAAGGTTTTTGGGAATTTGTATAAGAAATAAAGCTGTATTTCTCGCCGATTTTCGCAGATAAAAACCGCAGATTTTCACAGATAATTATTATTTGTGAAAATCTGCGGTCTTTTTTAAATTATTTCTTGCTGTAACGAAAAAAGTGCTGATTTATCGCTGGCTTTTTACTTTTTGAACGGTTGGATATTGAACGTAGTGAAAATATCCAAGCTTCAAAACAGTAAAAAGCCCAGAAAATAGGCAGATTGCCTATTTTGCTTGAAAAACGATTCATTTTCATTATGCTTTTTTACCGTTTTGAAGGTTTGTGTTTCGCTTCGCTACACACAAACTGTTCAAAAGGTAAGAAAGCCCTTATATCAGCACTTTTTTCTTTCCAATAGGTATTTTTTCATTTTTTTTTCACATTCCCGTTTTTTTTTGTTTATTTGTGATTGATACTTAGCAACAATCATCTATGCACATCTTTCAACATTTCTTCAAAAAGAAAATGAAAATACAAATTCCACATTGCACCATTCGTAGCCTCAAAAAATCTGATGCAAAGTCCATCGCCAAGTATGCAGACAATATCCATATTTGGA
>JAAFHL010000615.1 GCA_013298365.1 Bacteroidota bacterium
TACGCCCAAAGTCATCAATAAATGATTGAGTAAAAGCGGCAACGTAAAAGGCAAACAAAGCCAAAACTTCTTTTCCACCGTCCAAAAAGGTGGCGGTGTTTCCTTTTCTACAACCACATACCCCAAATTTCGGATACCTTTTTTTACTTCTTCCTCCGAAATAGTGGCATTGCTAGCATCATAACGTACCTCACAAGTCGAAAAATTGACATAAGCGTCTTGTAATTCGTTTTTTTTGAGGAATTTTTCTATCGAAGCCGCACAAGAGGCACAATTCATGCCCTCTACACGTATATTTATGGTTTGAGACATTTGTATTTAGCTTTCTAAATACAACTTCGTATTTGGGAGAAAAGTTTTTTGTTTGGAGGGCGATATTTTTCCTACTGTAACGAAAAAAGGGCTGATTTAAGTTTTTTTACCTTTTGAAGCATGGCTTTCTCATAAAAACTTAAACCATAAAGTTCACAAATAAAAACTAACACAAAGAACAAAGAACACGAAGTAGGCTGTTTTTCTATCCATTTTTGTGTTCTTTGTGAATCCTTTGTGAACTTTGGGGTAAAATTAGCCATTTTTATAAAACCATTTTTTTAGCTAAGCACCAAACCAACATTCAAAAATGTACTTCGTCAATATGGGTCAGCAAGCACAGCAGCGCACAAATTCACAGCCCAACTTTTTTATGATAAAGTCATTTCTGAGACGTTCCTCTTATGAAGGATAAAACCTTGGCAACGAGTGAAAAATAAGACAACCATATTTCGACACACTTCGACACAGCTCAGTGGGGGCAGCTCAATAACCATTCTGCAAGAATCCAGAAAAGCTAAGTAATTCAGTATCAGTTTTCTGGATTCTTGCAGAATGGACAACCTTAACAAGTTATTTTTTACTCGTTCCTCGTAAAATAAAATAGGAATATTTTAAAAAAACTTTTATCTTTGTCTCGCAGATTTTTCTACATAAATCTACAAGCAAACAATATAAACCATGGCAATGAAAACAATACTCACCTCCTCAAAATCTGCCGTAGGCAGCAATTTTAACTGCTACTTTTTGCCCAAAGCGATGCTGAAACTCAAAGTTTTTCGGGCTGAAACCATAACAGATGATGGGAGAAAACGCTATAATTTTCGGGCAGAAAAAGAAATCATACAAACTGCGGATACCAAACATCGCTATTATTTGCAATATCATGCAAGTGCATGGACAGACGATAGCGTTTCGATAGAATTTACCCCTGAAGGTTTTTTGCAAAAAGTGCAAACTGTTACCGAAGACCAAACAAGTGCTATCATCGGTAAAATTGCGGAGTTAGGGAAACTTGTGGCGCAAACTGTGGCAGGGATTCCCGAAGTTATAGATAGAAGCATTGCCGAAGAAAGGGTGGTCTTTGAAGTGCAGTTTGACCCTTTCATTCCTACGGAATTGGAGTCGATAAATAAGGAATTAGAAGGGCTAAAAAGCAAGGATTTTCCCGATTTTTTTCTTACCATAGATATACGCCTCATCGAAGACCAAGATGCTACGCCAAGCATTGGCAAGGCGGTTTCTACAACCGATTATGGTTCGGGCATTTTTTGCAAACCTTGGGCTGCTGCCGAACTTACCATCAAAGCAGGCAAAAGGTCCGAGCGTCAATTTTTCACCTTACCACATCCGTTTAGGGTGCATTTAGTAGAAATTGCTCGTCCTCGTTGGATAAAATATACCTTCTCCATGGACTTTGACAAAGGTTTCCCGAAAGCCATTAGCATCAATCGTCCAAGTCAGTTGTTGGCGTTTATCAATATGCCGATTAATGTATTAAAAACGATATTCTCCATTCCTGCTCAAATGTTGCCTGTCAAAATCAACCTTGATAGCACAAAAGGTGCGGCAGTTGCAGCACAAACACAGCAACTACAAGCGGCTGCGCAACAAGTGGAAAATCAATCGCAAATGGCACAATTGCAGGCGCAAATTCAAATGAACAACATGAAACCCGAATATAATGGTGGCAATGATACAAGAAATATTGGCGAGAGAGGTTTGGACGATACTTCGAGGGATATTTTGGGTGGCAATGATAGGGGAAATCTTAGGCTCAATCCTAAGCATCAATATTTGTCTCCTGATGAATAATGCATTTTTAGGGTAAAATTTTGTCTCTTTTATAAAGTGGCGCAACGTTTTCGCCTTAATCTTCGTCATAATGAAATAAACTTTATCTGCGAAAATCTCTTAGTATAAACAAACTAACATTTTTTTATGAAAAAACTCCATTTCCTTTCCTTGTTAGCGGGCTTAGCGGCTTCGTCTATCTTGATGCCAGGTTGTATAAGCGACAAATGTGAGATGACTTTCTCATACATGCGTTACTCGCCGGTGTATATGACTCCTGAGGAATTTCGTAATTCTGTTCAAGTAACAGGTGCGCAAGACCTCAAAAATCCAGGCAAAATTTTTGCCATTGGTAATTATTTATACGTAAATGAAGTAGCAAAGGGCATTCATATTATTGACAATCGTGATTCTCGCAATCCTGTCAAAGTGGGTTTTGTTAAGATTCCTGGCAATTATGATTTGGCTATCAAAGACAATTTGCTCTATGCTGACGCAAG
>JAAFHL010000616.1 GCA_013298365.1 Bacteroidota bacterium
TACATTTCTCCGAAAAATATTATTTGCATCATAAACCAAAGATTGTAACTTTTTTTATTTTCTATAAAAATAAAAAAAAATGTTTTTCTCAAAATAACAAGATAACTTTACAGAGGTTTGCAATCCATATTATTTTCAACAATTTTTAACATTTTTTTTATGAAAACAGCACAAAAAGCTACCCCCCCCACATATATATGTTGCACATCTATCAAATGTCTCTTGCAACTATTATTCTTACTGTATATGATGATATTTGGAAATAACCTATTTTCGCAAGACCTTGCCATTACGGTAACAACAAGTAATAGTGCGCCAATTGTATCTACAAAGGTTAATTTTACCGTAACAATTACACATGTTTCGGGAGGCACGTTTAATAATGTTGTAGGTTACTTCCTATTTGATGAATGTTTTTTATGGGCAAAGATGCCCAATGAAAATTTTGACATTACTACGGGAAATTTTAATGTACCTACACCCATAGGTCCTGGTCAATCTTATTCGGTTACCTTTCATGCCATTTATGCGCCAGATTTTGCGTGTGGAACAGCTCCTGCACAATGGGGCGCAAAAGCTGCTATCATATCTTCTACGCCTACACAAAACCCCACCTCTGATGTATCGGCTATATCGGCAACAGCTATTCCCATAGGGGGCAGCTATGCAGGTATAGGGACATCTTTTGTTCCTACGGTGTCAAGTGCAGCTTTTCCTATGGGAAACAGTTCTTATGCCCTGAAAAACTTTCATATTAAAGGTGATATACTCATTGATGGATCTATTACGTTTAGAGATTGCGAATTATATATTGAACCAAATGTACAAATAACGGTACTTAGCAATGCTTCTCTTACCTTTTTGAATTGTCATCTTTATAGCTGCAATACACAATGGAAAGGAATTGTGGTAGAAAAGAGTGCAACGCTTCGTTCGGATAATACAGCCATAGAAGATGCAAATGTTGCTATTTTTACAAAAAAAGGCACACTTAACTTGAAGGAAACTGTTGCTAATGCGGTGCCAGGTGCCGCAGATATAAATACATTAGAAAGCATTATTTATCAATGCCCTGCTGATGGTGGAAAGGCTGTATATAATGCAAGGGCTTTGTATTATATCGCATTTCCTGGTAAAACTTATCATGATGAAGGTGCTTGTGGGCAGGCAGCAGGAAAGAAAGCAAAGCCTACTTTGTCAGATAAGATAAAAGTCTATCCGAATCCTGCACAAAATGAATTGCATTTTGAGTGGGAAAAACCACTTACTAATAACTGTAAGCTAACTATTTACAATGCTGTAGGTATGTTAGTTGTAAGTCAAATCATTACTAAGCAAGATTATATACTCTCATTAGAGAATATTGATACTGGCATCTATTTCTATCAGCTCTCTGATGGCAATAGTGGCAAATTTTCAGTGATAGAGTAGCGTGTTAGGGTAAAGGCGTTTGATATGTATGACATGTTAAGTTTGTATTATAAACGATAAGTTTCCGATATTACCGCCTTTTTCAATTATGCGCAAATATCCCATAATAGGTATTTGCGCATAAAACTTGTACTTTATCGAAAAAAAGTCGTTCTTTGCAGCTTGTAACCAACCATTATATGCACATTTCTCCGAAAAATATTATTTGCATCATTAGCCTATTTTTTTGTTTTGCTTGTAGAGAAACCAAAGAAGTCATGCCCAAAAAAGAGGCGAGTACATTTTTTATGCAAAATACCGAGACAATTACTTGGCAAGTAGAAAAATCTTTTGACCCCTATAATGGCGGCGTTACCTCGCAAGCCCCAAAAGACAATCCGCCTTACATAGAATTTCATGCAGATGGTACTTTTATAGAATATAATGGGGCGCAAAAAAGTGAAGGAAATTGGTTTGTAAATACAGACAAAACGGCTTTGGGCTTGGTTTATACTGTGCAAAACGATAAACCCCTCAAGAGCAAACAAAGCATCTCAACAGAAGGTTTTGCATATAAAATTCGCTTCTTGGGCAAGGAAAAAATGGTGCTTGCACGTCAAGGAAGACATGGTTTTGTAGAGAATACATATATTCGAGTAAAATGAACTCAAAAGAAAACTTAAATATATATTTTTTTGTTTTGATTGTAAGAGATTAACTTTAATTTTGTGGTTTATTACATATTTTCATATATTTTACATTATTATTTTTTATTTTATAGATATGAGCAAACTAGGTAGTTTTTTTGCGTATTCCATTGGTCGTAAAGTAGTTATGGCTTTAACAGGGCTATTTTTAGTGTCCTTTTTAGTGGTGCATTTAGCTGGGAATCTGCAATTATTCACGCATAATTCAGAGGCGTTTAACGTCTATACACGTTTTATGACCACAAGCCCTCTCATCAAATTGTCTGAAATTATCCTTGTTTTGGGTTTTAGCTTGCATATTTTCTTTGCCACGAAACTGTCCATTCAAAATAATGCAGCACGCCCCCAAAAATATGCTTACAAAAACGACAAGGTGAGTTCGCCTTGGACATCTCGCAACATGGGTATCACAGGTTCTGTTATCCTCATTTTCTTAGGCTTACATTTATATATGTTTTATGGTGAATTTCACTATGGCACAGG
>JAAFHL010000617.1:0-1313 GCA_013298365.1 Bacteroidota bacterium
CATTTCATCCAAAGCCGCTAAAGTTTTTTGATTAGCTGTAGCAAACTGCCCGTTTTCATCTACTTTGTTGCGATAAAACGTCTCCCATCTTGCATATTTTTTGGCAAAACGAGTGTCAGTAGGAGTTGTTAGTAGATAATTTTGTGCCATACGATTTACGGAATCAAAACTAATGATTGTATCGGGGCTAAACATTCGCCCCAAAGGAGAACTATTCTGCGCACTAAGCGGCACACACCAGAATAGAATAGAATAGAATAGAATAGAATAGAATAGAATAGCGTTTTAACTGTTTCATAAAAAAATAAAATAAATGGTAAAAGACAAGGTACAAGACAAAATCAAAGTAGTGGACAAGGCGCAAAAAGAGCCTTTCAGGTGTATGAGCAAGCAAGTGTGGGAGTTGTGATGTTTCTTTCGCAAAAATATAGGTTTATTTTGAGAAAAGCAAGAAAAAATAAAAAAAGTTTTTTGTTTGTTACGATTTCATCACTTTAACCATGAAAGAGCTGTTTTTATGCTTGTGAGTATTTTTAGATTAGCTACACAAGCTAAAAAATAAAAGCCTCCTATTTCTCCAAAAAGTCGTACTTTTGCACAGCAAATTAAGACAAAAACGCAATATTTCATGCAAAAACTCATCGAATGTGTCCCTAATTTCAGTGAGGGAAAAGACAATAACATTATACAAGCGATTGCAGATGCAATCAAAGCCGTTTCGGGTGTCTCTTTATTGGACATAGACCCAGGCATTTCCACGAATCGTACCGTTGTAACCTTTGTGGGCGACCCTGATGCAGTCATTGAGGCGGCATTTCAGGCAATCAAAAAAGCTTCACAACTCATTGATATGCGCAAACATAAGGGTGAACACCCTCGCATGGGTGCAACTGATGTTTGTCCGCTTGTGCCGATAAGCGGCGTTACAAATGAGGAGGCGATTGAATATGCGCATAAATTGGCGAAAAGGGTAGGGGAGGAGTTAAATATTCCTACTTACCTCTATGAATTTGCGGCACAAACGCCACAAAGACGCAATTTAGCAGATATTCGGGCGGGAGAATATGAGGGTTTTAAAGAAAAAATCTTGTTGCCCGAATGGAAACCTGATTATGGGGCTGCGATTTATAATGAAACAGCAGGGCAAACGGTGATTGGGGTACGAGATTTTTTGGTGGCGTATAATGTCAATCTTAATACAAAATCCGTAAAACGGGCAAATTCGATTGCTTTTGATATTAGAGAAAAAGGGCGGGGCAAAACGGCAGATGGTACGCCTAATGGCAAACCTGTTTTGGACAAAAATGGGGAAC
>JAAFHL010000617.1:1323-2598 GCA_013298365.1 Bacteroidota bacterium
AAATATGTGAAGGCAATTGGCTGGTATGTAGAAGAATATGGCATTGCACAAGTTTCTGCAAACCTCACTAACATTGTAGAAACGCCTGTTCATGTTGTGTTTGATGAAGCCGTAAAATCGGCTCACAACAGAGGCTTGCGTGTAACAGGTTCGGAATTAGTGGGTTTGATTCCTAAAAAATGTTTGCTTGATGCTGGAAAATATTTCTTAGAAAAACAACAACTTTCTTCGGGGCAATCCGATGAGGAATTGATTCATATTGCGGTGAAGTCTTTGGGACTTGACGATTTGAAGCCTTTTAATCCCCAAGAAAAAATCATAGAATATAAGTTAGAAAGTCAAGGACAATCCCTTACTGATTTGACAATCAGGGATTTTACTAATCTTACTGCTTCTGATGCACCTGCGCCTGGCGGCGGTTCTATTGCGGCTTTGTCTGGAGCTTTAGGCGCGTCTTTGGGGGCAATGGTGGCAAATCTTTCCATTGGCAGAAAAGGTTTGGAGGCAAAATGGAAGTTTTATAGCGATTGGGCAAATGCAGGTCAGGTGTTGAAAGAAAAGCTTTTATTTTATATCAACGAAGATACTGCTGCTTTTAACAAAGTAATGGACGCATTTCGTTTGCCGAAGGCAACGGAGGAAGAAAAGGCTTTGCGCAAGGCTACGATTCAACAAGCAAATAAATACGCAGCCTTGATTCCTTTTCAAGTAATGGAAACCGCTTATCAAGGTTTTGATTTGTTAGAAACCATGGCAAAAGAAGGAAATCCCAATTCTATCACAGATGCGGGGGTAGGTGCTTTGTGTATTCACACAGCGATTGAAGGTGCAGGTTTGAATGTTCTCATTAATACGGGCGGCATTGAAGACGAGGCATTTAATACAGATTTAAAAGCAAAAGTTGCCAATCTTCGTTCGCTTTCTACGCAAAGAAAAAATGAGATTTTGGCTTTTGTAGAAGGAAAAATTTGACATCAACATAAAGAATAGTTAGTGGGGAGTACGGGCTTTAGCCCGTACTAAATACGGAATAAAGCCCGTACTAAAATACGGGCTAAAGCCCGTACTCCCTAAGTTTAGCGATTTTTATATCAGGTTGCTCATATTTCATACAGTTCTATGGGTAAATCGTCTGGGTCAGCAAAAAAAGTAAATCTTTTTTGGGTAAATTCATCTATTCTAATTGCCTCACAATCAACTTGATGTGCTGCTAAATGTGCTATCGTAGCCTCAATGTTTTCTACTTGAAAAGCAATATGTCGCAAACCTGCGGCT
>JAAFHL010000618.1 GCA_013298365.1 Bacteroidota bacterium
GGCGTAATTCCTCCTGCGGATTATGATTTCTTGTACGAAGCAGGTGCGATGGGTGTTTTCGGACCTGGTACTGTGATTGCAGTCGCGGCACAAAAGATTTTGGAGGAGTTGATGAAGGTTGAGAGTTGAAAGTTGAATTGTTCCGCTTCTTTGTGGGGCGGAACAATTAAAAAACTTGCCTACCCTGAAAACAGCTTTTAGAGGGAGGTTTTTAAAATTTTGGTTTCACATTAAACAATCACAAAAATTATGGCAAAGGTAACAAGAGCAGTAAAAGAACGTTTAATATCACATCTCGAAAGGTATGAAATTGCATCTTTTTTTGAAATATTGGACAAAAATGGAATAAATGAATCTTTGGTAAATTCGCTTAAACAAGAATATTTAATAACGGGTGTAACTAATATATATATGCAAAGGCTTATGGTCTTTGTTAGTAGTATGGATGAATCAAATGAAACAAGAAAACAAAATGCTTCTTGGTTTAGGTTATCAAGAGAAGCATATGTAATATATTCTGCATTTATTTCTTTTTTACTAGTTATTTTTACTCTCAATTATATAATAATTAGTATGGTTAGCAATACACCCAATGATGTAATAAAGTCTAACAAGGCAAATATAGACTCTCTATACAAAGTCATAGAAAAACAGAATGAACTTATCAATAAACACATAAAAGACAACAAAAATAACAAAGATTCATCTTTCAACGATTTGGAATCACTTATATCCCTTCGAGAAGCAAAGCCAACGTCTTATGAATCACCTGCACATGAATACAATTATATTTTTTTTATTGTGGGTTTTATATTTATTGTTTTGTTTTTTTATATATTAATAATGAATAGAAAAAAAATACTTGAGTTACAGAGGAATTACGCAAAAAAAGAAGATATAACAAGCAATGAAAAAGAGAAAATAGTAGAACAAACAGCTATCAAAGTAGTAGATACTTTGAATAATCAGCCAAAAATATTGAAAGAAGATGAAAAAAATAATATTATTGAAGAATTATTCAGCAAAATTACTTCCCAAACAGCCCAAGACATCAAACGAAAAGAACGCTTTGAAACTATCAATAGAACGATTGACTATAGCAAAACACGTTTAGAAAATGAGATAAAAGCCTTAAATAGAAAAGCTAACTTTAATGTAAGGATAGCATTGGCAGTTACGAGTATATCTATATTTTTCATTATTTACAGTATAGTTTCTGTTCACGAAAAAATAGATGAACTTATAAAGTTTATTTACTACTTCATTCCTCGCCTGTCCTTGTTGGTATTTACCCAACTGTTGGCTAATTATTTTCTTTCTTTGTATCGCACCAATTCAAACGAAATCAAGTACTACCAAAACGAACTTACGGATTTGGAGTATAAAAGTATTTCTTTGAAAATTGCACTTTTGAGCGAAAACGAGGAAAATGTGGGATATTTGCTCAAAGAAATAATGAAAACAGAGCGAAACAAGGTACTGAAAGATGGCGAAACAACCGTAGAATTGGAGATGCACAAAGCAGACCACACTTTCTACAAAGACCTCAACCCGAACAAACTTCTCGAGATATTGCTACAAAATATGCAGAAAGAGGAAAAAGAGAAAAAAGAAGGTAAAGAGGATAAAGAAGGCGAAAAAACATAGGCAATTTTAATCAAAACCCTTTGCATGGTTTTGGGCGGGGGTGAACCCCGCCCCTACAATATTTGTTTTTCGAATAATTATTTTTCTGTTATGTTCAATCCACAAAAACACCATAGGCGTTCTATCCGTTTGAAAGGATATGATTATGCACAGGCAGGCGCATATTTTGTTACAATTTGTTGCCAAGACAGATTGCATAGATTTGGAAAAATACAAGACAATGAAATGGTTTTGAATGAATTAGGCGATGTTGCTTATCAAGAATGGTTGAACTTACCTACAAGATTTCCAAATATAGAGCTTGATGTTTTTCAAATAATGCCTAATCATTTTCACGCTATTGTCATTTTACAAGACGTTATTGTAGAGGCAAAATTCACTCCTGCCCAAACCGAAAATGGGCAAAATCCAATATTAGGTACAATCATAGGCACATATAAATCGTTGGTTTCCAATGAATGTTTAGCCATTTTCAAAACAAAAAACGAACACATGGGCAAACTTTGGCAGAGGGGTTATTATGAACACATCATTCGAAATGAAAATAGCTACCAAGAAATAGCCAATTACATCATCAACAATCCCGCTAATTGGGAAAAAGATACATTTTTCTAACCCTCAAATCATTTCCTATAGAGGCGAAGGTTTTAGAGAAAATCAAGTAAATTTAGTTGCAATACGCGCTATTTATTGCGACTTCCACAAAAATTGTCGGACAACCGAAATAATAAGGAAGGAAATGAACTTCTTTTTTTGGTTTTTTCATATTTTTGAATGATGTTTGTTGATTGAATGTTATTCAATGATATATATGCTATTACGATACTTTTTTCTACTCTTGTCATGTTGTTTTTCTTGTGCAGTAGCGCAGGGGCAAAATCTTGTTATGCTCAAAAAAGCAGAAAATTACTATAGCTTAGGAAAAGAAATAGCTGTCTGGGAAGATAT
>JAAFHL010000619.1 GCA_013298365.1 Bacteroidota bacterium
TACAATTATTCAACAGAAATCTGATGAAATAGCAGAAGCATATCAAAAAATGTTTGACCTCAATACGCAGCTCACCAATACGGTTTCTGACTTACAAGTTGCCAGAAAGCAGGTAGAAAAACAAAGAGATGAGTTAAGCAAGCAAAAGGAAAATACAGACAGTAGTATTCGATATGCCCGTCGTATCCAAGATGCGATGTTGCCTTATGCCAATAAATTGAATAGCTGGTTTAGCGAATATTTTATTTTCTACAGACCAAGGGACATTGTCAGTGGTGATTTTTATTGGTTTACAGAGCGTAATGGCAAGATTATCGTTACGGCAGTAGATTGTACGGGGCATGGTGTACCTGGGGCATTTATGAGTATGATTGGGTTCTCTAAGCTCTCCCAAGTTGTGAACGAAAATAACATTACAGAGTCAGATGAGATTCTCAATTACCTACACGAAGGCATACGACACTCCCTCAAGCAAGAGGAAACAGAAAATAGAGATGGTATGGATATGGCTCTGTGCGTGATAGATAGAGAAAAGCAAACCATGTCGTTCAGTGGTGCAAAAAATCCAATTTTTATCTATCAAAACAACGCTATCGAGCTTGTCAAATCGGATAAAATGCCAATCGGTGGCTTGCAAAGAGAAGAAAAACGCATTTTCTCCAAACATACTTTTGATATTTCAGCACCGACTAATGTATATCTATTCACTGATGGCTATCAAGACCAATTCGGTGGCGAGCAAGGTAAAAAATTCATGACAACTAATTTCTTCCAGCTTATCCAAGGAATCGCGCACAAGCCTATGCAAGAGCAAGCGCAAATTTTACAAGAAACAATGGATAACTGGATAAAAGGCTACGAACAAACAGACGATATTTTGGTTATCGGTTTGAAAGTATCGTAGTTTTTGAAATGCAGTTTGAATTGGTTTGAGGTGGTTTGAAATTGTTAAAATACAAATACAGGTTTGAGGTGGTTGAAACACAAATACAGATTTGAAATAATTGCAATACAAATACTTAAATAAAAAATAACTTCAAATAATAGCTAAGACTAACAGTTCAAACAAACTCGAACAATATCAAACAAATTCAAACAACTTATTTCCTCCATGTTTACAGGTATTATAGAAACACTTGGTAAAGTACAAAAAATAGAGAAACAGCAAGAAAATATTACCTATTTTGTCCAATCTGCTATTTCCCCAGAACTTAAAATAGACCAAAGCATTTCGCACAATGGCGTATGCCTGACCGTTACTGCTGTCGAAGATGATACCCACTGCATTACTGCGATTTATGAAACTTTGCAGAAAACTAATCTCCGCGACTGGCAAGTCGGAACGCTGGTAAATTTAGAGCGTTGTATGCCCGCCAATGGCAGGTTTGATGGGCATTTTGTGCAGGGACACGTCGACCAAACGGGGATATGCACTGCCCTTGCAGATGAGCAGGGAAGCTGGAGATTTACCTTTTCTTACGATGCCTCTACAGAAAACCTCACTGTTGAGAAAGGCTCTATCACCGTCAATGGCGTAAGTCTAACAGTCGTAGATGCCCAAATCGGCAAGTTTAGCGTTGCTATCATTCCCTACACCTACGCGCATACGAACTTTCAGCAACTCCAAGTTGGCTCTGTGGTCAATTTAGAATTTGATATTATTGGGAAGTATCTAAAAACTTATATGAAGTTTTATAGGTAATAATTTCTCGTATTTTTCTTATTTTTCTACATCTTTCTTACTTTTGTAAGGTTTAAAGATTATCCTATTTAATAACCTTACCTCTCTTACAAATGAAGAAAATAACTTTATTATTATTTACCTTTTGTGTAAGTAGTATTTTGAGCTTGCCTACCTTAGCGCAGTTCAATATTACGATTTCCAATGCTTCTACAGTAAATATGCTAGCTACCAATGTAGGCACAGTGCGTACCTTCACTGCCAATGCTACAGGTGCAAATTTACAAATTGCAGATATTATCGCTGCTTATACGGGTGGCATTACCGAGGTTCGCATCTTAACTGGAGCCACAGGTGGCATAGAAGATGGAAACATCACGCACACAACCAATCCGATTGACTACAATGGGATTGGCTTAGGGAAAACCCTCACTTTGGTGGCAAACAATACCATAAACATCTCTCAAAACATCACTGACGGAACAGTAGGTGGCGATTTGCTCAATCTGAACTTTACAGGCAATGGATTGGGCGCAGGGGTAAGCATAGTTGCGGGGGTGCAGATGAATGCTAACATTGCAACCAATGGTGGCAATATCACCCTTGTAGGTACACAAAATGACGCAGGCGCAAAGGGTGTAAATATTCCTGCGGGCAATATTACTACTGCGGGCGGATTTCTCTCCATCACAGGTATTGCTAGTGGCGCAAATGCAGGGGTAAATACTTGTGATGGTATTGATATTCAGTCTATTACGACCAATACCGCAGGCGGCGCAATTACGCTCATAGGCACTTCTACCAATGCAAATGGCAATAATGGTGTCCAAATAGACTCACCTTTGAATAGTGGAACAGGTGCTATCACTATTACAGGTATCAGCAATGGCAATGCAGTCGGTGT
>JAAFHL010000062.1 GCA_013298365.1 Bacteroidota bacterium
AGGAACGTTTCAAGCCGAAAGCGAGGCGTTTTTCTCTTACTTTTGACTCAACTGTATTCAATAAATGGGCAAGCTGCCTATCTGCATAACCGTTTTTCTTTGCCTCTTGCCACAATTCTTTGGGCATGGTTTCCAAATTGAAACGAGAAATCTCTTTTTCCAAGACCACCAAATATTCCAACTGACGCAAAAACCACATATCAATTTTGGTTGCCTCAAAAATCGCATTTAATGGAACACCCAAGTGCATGGCATCTTTTACATGAAAAAGTCTGTCCCACGAAGGGTTACGAAGGCTTTTCATAATTTGTGCCAAATCGTGCAACTCCTTGCCGTCTGCGCCCATGCCATTGCGTCTTATTTCCAAAGACTGACAAGCCTTTTGCAACGCCTCATTGAAATTGCGTCCAATGCCCATCACCTCCCCTACCGACTTCATTTGCAAGCCCAAATATTTGTCTGCTCCCGGAAATTTATCGAAATTCCAACGGGGAATTTTGACAATCACATAGTCCAAAGCAGGCTCAAAGAAAGCAGAAGTCGTTTTTGTAATTTGGTTCGGCAGTTCATCTAAACGATAGCCAACTGCCAATTTTGCTGCAATGCGGGCAATCGGGTAACCTGTTGCCTTAGAAGCCAAAGCCGAAGAACGAGATACACGAGGATTAATTTCAATGACGGTAAGCCTGTCGGTTTTGGGGTCAAGCGCAAACTGCACATTGCAACCACCTGCAAACTGCCCCAAACCGTCCATCACTTGAAAGGATTGGTCCCTCATTTTTTGGTAAAGGGTATCAGGCAAAGTCATCGCAGGCGCAACGGTAATCGAATCGCCTGTATGCACGCCCATCGGGTCGAAGTTTTCAATCGTACAGATAACAAGGTGATTACCCATATTATCTCGCATCACCTCCAACTCATATTCCTTCCAACCAAAGATACTTTCTTCCAGCAAAACCTCATGAATCGGACTCGCTTGTAAACCTCTTGTAAGCAACTCATCAAATTGATTAGGCTCATGCACAAATGCGCCACCTGTACCCGCAAGGGTAAAAGAGGGACGTATAACCAGCGGAAAACCAATTCTTTGTGCAATTTCTTTTCCTTTGAGAAACGAGTTTGCGACTTCCGATTTTGGGGCATCAAGGTGAAGTTCTTCCAACATTTTGCGAAAAAGCTCCCTATCTTCCGCTTTTTTGATTGCGGCAATGTCAGAGCCAATAATGCGCACATTGTATTTTTTCCAAATCCCCGCCTTATCACATTCAATACATAAATTTAATGCCGTTTGACCTCCCATAGTAGGTAAAACGGCATCTATTTTCTGTTTTTTGAGAATCTGAATAATAGACTCTTTTGTCAAAGGCAGGAGATAGACATCATCTGCCGTAACAGGGTCAGTCATAATTGTAGCAGGATTCGAGTTGATAAGTGCAACCCTAATACCTTCTTCTCGCAGCGCACGAGCGGCTTGCGAACCCGAATAGTCAAACTCACAGGCTTGACCAATCACAATGGGGCCGCTGCCTATAATCAGTACAGATTGAATCGAAGAATCTAATGGCATTGTATGAAAATGGTAAATCTTAAATCGGGCGCAAATTTAAGACTAAAATTTGGTTTTTGGTGGAATTTTCAGAAAATAGGTCATAAATCCTTCCAAAAACAACAACAATAATATTTTCATTTTTCTTCTTAAATATGTTTACCTAACTAACAAATCGAAACATATATAGGCAAAACGCCCATTATATTAAGATACAAAGATTCTTTTAACACATTTTTGCGATGAAACCCAACCTCGAATCTTTAACATATAATATAGCTTGGAATTTTAGTTTGAACTTGATTGAGGACTTTGGGCTGAGAAGTCAGAAGTCCTCCCTATTTTGGTTATTTGGTACTACAAAACCACTCGTTAATTCTACTTTGTCAGGTTGAAAAATATGAGATTAACTCTCAATGACACCTGTGAGAAGATTAGTACTTAATCCCATAAAATAGAGATATAAAATGCGCACAGATAGCCCTGTTTATGTGCATTTGTTTTATTAGCCTTCTTGCGAAAGCAATAATAGGATAAAGCCCATCATGATTTTTCAACAAAAATATCTTTCAGAAAGCAGTTTGTACCATACGCTTTAGCTTGTGTTTCGCTGGCATGGCACAAGCCAAAGCGTATGGTACAGCGGAGAATCACTTTCGCAAGATGTCTATTACTTTTAAGCGTAAAAATTTCTGTTTACGCAAAGAATTAGTATATTTGCCGTTAAATCAACACAAGTATATAACCATTTTCCAATCTGTGTTGATGTAACAAGCATTCTAAAATATGAAATTAATCAGCTACATTCTCTTTATTGCCTATCTTTTATTTGGCGTAACATATCGCATTTTTGCTCAACAAGCAGAGCATCTGCCGCCTGAAATTAACTCCGAATTTGAGGAAAGAGAACCTACTTTTTCTCCCGATGGCAAAACTTTTTATTTTTGGCGTAGAAATGCGGCTTCAAATGTGGGCGGAATTAAGGATAATGGCGATATTTGGATGTCGAAAATGGAAAATGGAAAATGGAGTTATGCGGTTCACCCTGCTGCTCCTTTGAATACACCACAGCAAAATTTTGTGTGGCAGGTTTCTCCCAAAAATGATACCATTTGGGTAAATCGCATTTTGTTGCAGCCAGGTATGAAAGATGCGGGCATTGCCTATCATGTTCGCAATCGAAATGGCGAGTGGGGCTTTCAACGTTCCATGGAAATCGAAGATTATTCTTATAAGGGAAACTATAAAGATTATGTGATTACGCCCAAAAGAGTACTGATAATCACGAATATAGGTGATGACAGCTATGGCGGAACAGATTTGTATGCCTGCTTTCCCATCAATGATACAACATGGGGAAAACCTATCAATTTAGGCGTTTTGATAAATACGCCAGGAGACGAAGATGCGCCTTTTTTGGCAGCAGATGGCAAAACCTTATTTTTCAATAGCAATGGTTTTGGAAATGGTGGCGACCACAATATTTACTATGCAGAAAGAATTGATGACACTTGGACTCGTTGGACAAAACCCAAGCCGATAGGAAAACCGATTAATACATCAGGCTATGACTTTGATTTTCAGATAGACCCCGCAGGGAAATATGCCTACTGGGGTTCAGACCAAAACACTTTTGGGGGAAATGATATTTTTCGTTTGGACTTGCAAAGCTGTGCCTTGACTTTATATCCTGAATTTGATGTGGTTTTGTGCAAGGGAGATTCTTTGCTCTTAGAAGCAGGTTTTACGATGGGTACAACGGCTTACAAATGGCTAAAAGATGGTGTAGAAATCCCCAAAGCAACCGAAAGAGGCTATGTTACCTATGAATCGGGTGATTATCAGGTTATTAGACTCAAAGGAAACTGTATAGACACCTCTGCATTAAGAAATATTTTATTTAAAGATGCGCCTTCTATTGCCTTGACAGGTGCGTCTCATTGGGTTTGTGAAGGTGATTCTGTTTTGTTAGTAGCCGTTTCAGAAGCGGGAAATAGCTATCAATGGCTGCGAAATGGTATGCCTATTTTGGGGCAAAATAAAGCCCGTTTTTATCCGAAAGTAGCAGGAGAATATGCCGTGAGGGTAAGTAATGGGAATTGTGATAGGATTTCGGAAGTGTATCGCATACAAAAAATGGAAATGCCCATTTACCTCAAACACAATCGCATGATAAGCGAAACCGATTCGGTGCAAGAATGGGAGCCTTTGGTTTTTCCGAATTATGCCACAAAAGACTTTAACACAAAGGCTTTTAAACGAGACATGAACGGAAATATGTTTTTAGTGGGTTTGTTAGATGATAAAAACAGCAAGGAGTTAATCGTAGAAGCCTACACACCTACGGGCGGATTAAAATGGTCTAATCGTCAAAAAATAAACAATTATTTTGCGGCAGCTTATGCTGATGTAGATGGACAAGGCAATTTATACGTGAGTACAAATGACCATTATATCGTAAAATATGGTTCAAATGGCAGTGTGTTATGGTCAAAAGGAATGCCGATGGAAATGATGGCAGGAATTGCAACAGACCCTATGGGCAATGTGATAACGGTTGGTAGGTTTACAGACACCTTGATGATAGATGGCAACGAGATTATCCCTGGTGTGCGTGGCAATATGTTTGTGGCAAAACATAATACGTATGGCAAATTGCAGTGGATTCGGGTTATTTCTACCGAAAAAGTAAAAGATGATACGGGCAATATGGTGGATACAGATTGTAGCGGAAATATTTATGTAGTAGGCGAATTTGAGCGAATAGCCAATTTTGCTAATCCTGTTTTGCGAGCAGACAAAAGAGAAGACCATTTTTTCTTGGCAAAATATGCAGCAGATGGCAGATTGGATTGGGCAAAAAAAGTGGGCGCATCTACGGGTTCAACAAATACGGCAGACATGCAAACCGACTGTACAGGAAATATTACTTTGTTGCTAAACAACGTGTTATATCGCTATAACAACTATGGGGGCGTAATATGGAATGAAAATGTAAAATCGCCCGAAACGATTCGGAAAGCCCGCCTTTTTGCTGATGGAAATAATGTATATGTGTGCGGCATCACGCAAAACAGCAATGAATATTTTTTGTTAAACTATGACCTTGCTAAGAAAAGCGTTAATCCTGTTTGGCAAGGGCATCATGCTTCGGACAATAATAGAGAAGTGCCGAGTCTTTTAACCGATGATTCGGGCAATTTGTATTTTGCAGGCAGTATCAAAGGGAGAGCAATTTTGGGTACTTCGCCTGCTCGCAAAAGTGGTTCGTCTATTGTTATCTCTTGTTTTGGCACAAAAACGATGACAATAGATAACAGCCCTGTGAGTATTTGTGAAGGCGATTCTGTGGTGCTGAAAACAAAAGAAATAGAAGGTGTGAAATATATTTGGTACAAAAACAATAAAATCATTCCTCGAGTAAATGCTTCAACTTATACGGCAAAGCAAACGGGCGAGTACAAGGTCCAAATGTTATTGGGAACTTGTGAGCCATTTTCGCCTACACAAATGATAAGAATAGATTGTAACAACAAAAATCCTAAGCCAAGTACGCCGCCTGTTGCAGCAAAGAAAGAAGACAAGCCGCTTGCTTCGGCAGAATTGCCTAAAAAAGAAAAAACAACGGAGGAAAGGGATATTCCTAAACAGACAGAACGAAAACCAGAAAAAGCAACACCACCGCCTGTTGTGAAAAAAGAACCAAAACCCGAAAAACCTGACTTAGAAATTGGCAATGATGGCGAACCAAAATCGCTGAAAAAACGCAGAGTAAAGCATGAAAAAGATGTGATTGTTCATGCCACAAAAGTGAAAATTTATGTATGGGATTATGCAGCAGAAGATAGGGACACGATTTCGCTCAATATAAATGGTAATTGGGTTTTACAAAATTATGGCTTAGTAAAGCAAAAAAAGATGATAGAAGTCGAATTTAAACCCAAAGGAGACAATTATATTTTGTTATATGCACATAATTTGGGAAGGATACCGCCCAATACCATGACAATTTCCATTGATGATGGCAAAAAAGAACAGATTTTGCGCTTAGAATCGAACTTGAATACCTGTGGCTATTTGCGCATAAAGTCAGAGTAGGATTTTGTAGGGGGATATTAGTGTTCGGAACTTTTGAAAATTCCGAACACTAATAAAGCTAAATTTTACGCCATCAATTTACCGTAACTTTAATTATTCCTTTTCACCAAACCCGCAGGCGAATATTGCATGATATGAATTGACTGATTATCTTGCTTGCCGTCAAATTGATAGTCCAAATGAATGGCATCTGTACGTGGGTGAGTGCGAATAAATTCGCTAAAATTCCCTTTTTCGAGGGTATATTCGTCAATCATTTTGAGCAACCAAATACCTAAATCATAGCCACGGATATTTGTCTCGGTAGGTGCAATTTGATATTTGGCGATATAACTGTTGTAAAAATTTACATATCCTTGGCTATTTTCATTAGGATTGTAAGAAGTCGTGAAATAAATACCTACTTTTTCTTTCAACTCTCTGTCCATAGAATAAAAATTTTCTATATCAGGGGAAGTCATCACTTTTATGCCACTTCCACTTCCAAGATAACTCAACGCCAAGCCAATACTTTCTTCATTGCCCATTGGCATATACATGCCATCGCAACCTTGATTTTTCACCCCATTCATCACATACGGAATCTGCCCAATAGAACGTTGATACATAGAATCTATCGTAAAAGGCATAGCGGTGCCGCCCAAGGTTTTAAACTCATCTTCAAAAGCCTTTGCCATTTCTACCGTTACGGCTTTTTTATCATTCCAAACAGCTACTTTGCGCAAACCCATTTGATAAAAGGCAAAATCTGCCATTTTTTTGCCATGTGTTGCTCCCGAAGGACGTGCTAGAAAAGTATTTTTTCTGCCTTCTGTAAGATTTAAGGTTGGACTTAAAGGCACAATTTGCGTAACGCCCTTACTTTCTGCCCATTCTGCCAACACCCGAGATTGCTTGTTGAATACTTCGCCCAACAAAACATCAGGATACATCTCTTCCAAATCGGCTAATTGCGCACCCAAAATCGTATTATCTCTTTGTGTATCAAACACTTTGAAATAAATTTGCTTAGTTGATTTAGCGGCATTTTGCTCGATTGCCATATTGATTCCTTCATATAATTCAAGGGCAACCTGGCTTTTTGCAGGAATGTCTGACAAGCCTTCCACATTTGTACCGTCTATATACAAAGGCAAAAACATGGCAATTTTCATGATATTTTTAGCTTCTATTTTAGCTACGACCTTTTTCTCTGCCAATAATACCTGTAAAAATTGAGAAGGAACGCCGCCATTTGCTGTAAATTTTTTTACCAATTCCTTGGCTTGTGGCTTTTTGTCTTCTTGTACCAAACGATAAGCAACCCCTTCGAGTGCCTCTAATTTAAAATCTTTGCCCACTTTTTCGTAAAACTTTAATGCAAGGTCAGCACTAAGTTTATAAAATAAGTAATCTTTAACAATGTTAATGCAGTCTTTGGATAAATCACCATCAGCCGCTTTTCCATACAATTCATACAAACTAAATAAAGCTTTTAGTTGCTTATTTTCGTCTTTTGTGTCAAGGTCTAACAAGGCAACATGATATTTAGCGTCATCTGCAAATTTAGAGAGCGGAAACTCATTGATTATCAATTCAAAATATTGTCTTGCATTTGCATAATCCTTTATGTTATAATAGGTTAGTCCCAAAAAATAGACAGATGAGGTAGTACTTTGATTGTAGGGACGAATCATCACATCTTCAAAAGCACGCAAAGCCTGCGGATAATTGGTATTTTTGAGAAATCGCCTTGCCATAGATAGCATATCTACTGCACCTTGGTCTTTAGGAATGTATGAATCTTTTTGCGCTGTAATGGAATTGGTCAAAATTAAGCCAATACAAAATACGTATAATGCTTTCATATATAGTTGTTGATTGTGTTTTGTCTGCAAATGTAGAACTTTCTCGCAGATTTTCGTAGGTTGAGGACGATATTTTGGTAGATTTATTTTTAAATGAGGTTTTTTTTTCCATTTTTGTAGCCTAAAAACACGAAAACAGTCATTTAAGCCTTTGGCTCAAATAACTGTTTTGATGTATAAACCTTGACTAATGATATCAATTTGCAGTGCGCAATTTCTCCTCAATTTCCGCCACCTCTTTGCGAATATCCTCTACACGTGCCTGTTTTTCTGCAAGTTGTTTTTGCGAATTTTCGACACTTTTCAAGAAGCGGTCTTCGCCTGTATCCTCATATTTTTCCTTCATCGTACTCATATAATTGGAATCTGCTTCAATAGATTTATCCAAGCCTGTTGCAATTTTTTCCAAACGAATGATTTTTTCTTTCATACGAAACTCCCATTCTTGTCTTTTTTGCAAACGCAAATCCTCAATTTCTTTGGTACGCTTATCATGTTGAAAACGGCGGTCTGCATAGAATTTATCGGCTCGCTTATTGACCATCGCAAAAGCCTCATTCAACTGTGTTCTCAAAGATTCTCTTTGCTCACGAGAAAGCTTTGCAGCTCCTAAATCTTTCTGTAATTCAATCAGATAGCCTCTTGTAACATTAAAATCTTCGTCAAATTGTGCCAATTTTTTACCCACTTCCAAACGCTCGGTAATGGTAGTAAAATGCTCAGACGATTCTGCCAAGAACGACTCTCTTTCCAAAGATTGTCTTTCTCCCAATGTTTTGAACAACACATCTATCGAATCAAATAATTCGTTTCTTTGGTCTCTTGTAAGTTTTGATTCTCGCAATTCGACTTGTATTTTCTTTAATTGATCTCGAACAGGCTGAAAATTAGTCGTCTCATTTACAGGCGTTTGCATCTCATCTAATAATGCCTTATAATGCGCATGATTAACAGTTGATTCTTGTTCGTAGGCATTTTTCTCTGCATTTTGACGTTGTGAAAGAATGTCCAAAGCTCGATTAATTTTTGTCCAAAGCTCATCTTTCTGCACACGCAGAACTTCACTGTCTCTTAAATCATTTTTGATAGCGACGAGTGCTTCTCTTGTTTCCTTCCACAGGACAGAAGTTTGCGCTAACTCTTCCGCTTTGTCTATTTCTATCTTCAAACGCTCATAATTTCCTTCACTCAATTTTGATTTTAAGCTATCCAAATGCGTCATCACATCACGCAAAATATTGCGAATATTATGTGCATCGGCAGGAGAAAGACACTCCGCAACAAAACGATTATTTTGCTCATTGTCTCTATATTTATCTACCAAAGCTCTTACAGAATCTTCATATTTTTTGGTAAACTCATAATCTTCTCTGTTCCAAGTAGTTAAGCCCATCACTTTTTGACTAAAAGCCTTCAAACCCTCTATCATGTCATCAAGGTTTTTCTTGCTCAAAGTCGCCAAAATATATTTTTTCCCTTTGTGGAGGAGGGATTCTTTTTTATCTTCTTTTTCAGGAACAGGCGCATCAGCAGGATAATCTGCCGTCTTTTCCATGTCCCATTTTATGGTTTTGTTTGGGCTAATCCAAGTGAGAGGATTGCCATTTTTCCATTCGTCAAAAATACGATTTTTGAAAGCATGAAATTCATCTTCCGAAAAATCTTTTTCGCTAAAAAATACAATTTCATGTATTGTAGTAGCATGTTTGCCCAAAGTAATTGCAGCTAAATACTTGTCGTTGTTTGCGTCAATAGCCCAAAATGCGTCTCTCATTGTTTGTGGTAATGTAAGTTTTGATATAATATAATTTTATTGAAAAATTAATGCGACAAAGATAGTAATTTTTCTATTTTCTGCCAAGCATTTCTATTTTCCTCTGCACTTTCTATGGGAAAAGGAGAATCAGCATAGAAAGGAATCGGACGTGAATTGTGCTTATCTTTTTGCAAAATGGCTTCTTTCAATTGTTCAAAATGAAAATAAATGATACTTATATTTTCTTCTTCTGCAAAATATTGAAACAAAGTCTCCGTCAAAGTTGCTTTTTTGTGATTAATTGCCACAATTTCATCTCCTTTTGAAATGCCTGCTTGCTCTGCGGAGCTATCAGGATACACGCCTTCTACGCTGTTTCCATTCAATTTTAAGCCCCATTTTGCTACCGCAGCTACGGCAGAAGTACCGATTTTCAAGGTCCAGCCCATATATTTTCCCGCAGCTCGCAGGGCATCGTCTAACGCCACCGTTCCATGAATGTATTTTTCAAAAAACTCGGTCAAATCTTTGCTAGCATATTGCTCACACAATTTTTTATAATCATTTTCGGTATAACCTCTGCCACTTTTGGCAATAAGTTGATAAGTATCTCGCAAAACATTATCCATAGAATACTGATTTTGAGAACCTTGTCTAATTTCGTAATCCAATAAAAATGCGACAATATAGCCTTTTGTATAAAAAGAAATTTTACGATTTGGAATACCTGTGTCTATCCCATAACCATTTACCCAACTGTTAAAACTTGATTGCGTGAGGGAAATATAATCTTTACCTGGCATTCCATAGAGTTCTTCTATTTCGATATTGAAATTTTTGAGAAAACGTTTTACACTATAAATCATAATAACTTGTTATACCTTCTGTAATATAGTGCAATTCTGAATAATTTTCTTTTCCATAATCATAAGGATACATATCAGCGGGGCGCACATATTTCACATTCCATGTATGAAAAAACTCATGGGAAAGCAATTCTATAAAAGACTCATACCTGTCATTTTGCATCAAAGTCAAGCCTGGTCCAAAAGTATTGACGCTACAATGCTGATGCTCAACGCCATGTCTATATTTATAGGGCAAAATTTGTAACAAATAATGATATTCAGGCACAGGACAATCACCATATAACTCGATTTGTGTTTGCGTATAAGCAGTAATATCTTTTTCAAACTTCTCCAAATCGGGCTTACATTCGCCCCAAAACCAAAGATGCACCTTCAAATCTAAGACTTGAAACGTATGATGTAGCATGTTATTTCCTGCAAAAAAAGGGGCATCAGCCAATTCATGAAAATCGTTGGCATACAAGGTATTTCCCTCCCTTTTCAAGCCCGTTGCAACTTCATAATCACTTGGCATATTTAAGGTCAAAGTACAGGCTTCATTAATGCTATTTTCTGTGTATAACAATAAGTTACAAGGATTTATATAAATGCCTTCTGCATCAAAAACCGAGCCGCCACTGTCTCTTTGATTGGCATAAAAGCGATAATTGAGCGTAATATTTTCTCCTTTTTCGGCTTGAATTTGCCAAGCATGGGTTGTTAGCTTAAAAACTGATATAGTTTTTTTAGTTTCATTTTTAGCAGAAACATCAGCTATTAATTTATCAAAACGTTGAAGCTCATACCTTCCTGGTCTCCATTTTGGGAGATGAAAAACAGGGTTTTCGCAAGCAGCTTGCATATCTATCTTAATATCAATAACTTGTCTTGACGGATTCAAAAAGGAAAGTGTGTATTGCATCATATAATTGAAGGTTATTTTTGAAAGTGCAAAACTACACTATTTTTAGCTATTAGCATAGAACTCGTCCTGAATGGATTCTAAATAATTCCAGTCGAGTGTTTGTGCGTAGAGGTTTTGTCTCAAAAACAAGCACAAAATAAGGCTAAGAAAAATAGATTTTAATGACATACGGTAACAAATAAGATATGAGTGGATATGATAAGAAATGTATTATTTATTCCTAAACAATCGGTATTTTTTGTAGTAAAAAAACACCCTAACAAAATAAAGAAGGTAAATATGAAGATAATATTTTGATTCATTGCAAATTTTTACAGCATGGCTTTCTCATAAAAAATAAAACCACAAAGTTCACAAAGAAAAGTCAGCACAAAGAACACAAAATAACCTATTCTGCTATAAATCTTTGTGTTCTTTGTGAATCCTTTGAGAACTTTGTGGTAAAATTTAATCTTTTTATTCCATTATTTTTTTATGAGAAAACCATAATTTTTACAGCTACTTTTTGGCAAAAACCGAAAAAAACGTACTTTTGCGAAAACAATCAATATCATATTATGCCCTATTTATATATAGAATCGCCAATTGGCACAATTGAAATTCAAAGTAATGTAGCGGGAATTTGCGAAGTAACATTTGTTGAGGAAAAACTTTTTGAGCCTGAAGAAACGCCTATTTTATTGCAATGTGCAAAGGAGTTAGAAGCATATTTTTTAGGGGAATCTCACATTTTTGAGGTGAAATTATCTCCAAAAGGTACAGATTTTCAGTACAATGTATGGGAAAAATTACAAGAAATCCCGTTTGGAACAACGCAAAGTTATATGGATATTGCCCATAAGTTGGGCGATGGCAAAAAAGTAAGAGCCGTAGGCATGGCAAATGGCAAAAATCCGATAGCGATAATTATTCCTTGTCATAGAGTAATTGGCGGAAATGGAAAGTTGATTGGCTATGCAGGAGGACTTGGGCGAAAAGAATGGCTTTTGAAACATGAAGGTGCACTTTTATTGTAAATATCAATTTTCTTAGAATGGCTTTCTCATAAAAAATAAAACCACAAAGTTCACAAAACAACCTATTTTTCTATAAATCTTTGTGTTCTTTGTGAATCCCTTGTGAACTTTGTGGTAAAATTTAACCTTTTTATTCTATTATTTTTTTATGAGAAAGCCATGATTTTCTTAGGATAAAAAGCATTTTTAGTCGTATATTTGCAAAATAATACGATTTACGTTTTCTATATTTCAAAAACTAAACAAATGAAAGCATCTATATTAGATAATTATGCCTATCAAAGCATTGTACAACGCATACAAGTACTCACACCTAATCATAAAGCAGAATGGGGCAAAATGGAGGTAAATCAAATGATTGTACATGTAACTGACCAAATTAGAATCGCTATGAATCAGAAAGAAAGTGAAGATATAAGCAGCTTTTTTTCTCGCACAGTACTCAAATATTTTGCCCTTCGTGTCTCAAAAATGCCCAAAAATGTGCCTACCGTAAAAGAAGCTGATAGTGAAAAAGAAGGCACAAAACCAACAAACTGGGAAAAAGACAAGGCAACTATGTTAGCATTGTTGATAGAATTTCGCACACGTTCTGAATATATGACGCTTGCGCCTCATCCGAAATTTGGCAAATTGACTCGTAGCGAATGGGGTTGCTTAATTTACCATCATTTAGCACATCACTTAGGACAATTTGGTGTGTAATGCCTCGCATTTTTTATGTATTTTCGCAAAATTCCAACCGTCCTATATTCCTTGTTCCCGCAATGTATTTGGCAAATACCTAATGCGGATAAAAAAGTATTTTTAACATTTGACGATGGACCAACACAGGTTATTACTGAAAAAACGCTGGCTATTTTATCGCAATATGAGGTAAAAGCCACGTTTTTTATGCTTGGAAAACAAATTATCAAAAATCCCCTGCTTGCAAAAGAAGTGCTTGCAGCAGGGCATAGCATTGGAAATCATAGCTTTTCGCATCTCAATGGCTGGCAAACAGCAAATGAGATTTATTTTGATGATATACAAAAGGCGCAGGATATTTTTGAAGAATCATTACAACTGTCGCCTACCTTGTTTCGCCCGCCATATGGCAAAATAAGTCTTAGCCAAATGAAGCATGTAAAAAATGACTATCAAATTGTGATGATGGATATTTTGTGTGGTGATTTTGATGCAAATCAAAGTGCTAAAACATGTACTGAAATCATTCAAAAGCATACAAAGACGGGTTCAATTATTGTTTATCACGACAGCGAGAAAGCCGCAAGCAATATGCTATCTTCTCTGCCTGAAACCTTAGCTTTTTTGAAAGGGGAAGGCTATGAATTTGGGGGGATAAGTAGTTAGAAATGTTTCTCGCAGATGAACGCAGGTGAAAAACATAATTTGCGTAAATCTGCGAGAAATTAATCAGTTTATAAAACAAAAAAACGCTTGACATTACTGTCAAGCGTTTTGAGTGGCTGGGGAGGGAATCGAACCCCCGACACAAGGATTTTCAGTCCTTTGCTCTACCAACTGAGCTACCCAGCCCTATGTTGTCTCCTCTTATTCCGTTTTGGTGATGCAAAGGTACGACTATTTTTTTAATCTGCAAATAATTCGACACTTTTTTTCATAAAAAATGAAAATTATTTTTTTATCAACTTTGTGTGAAAGCTATTTGCACCTATTTCTGCTTGCAAATAATACAAACCTGAAGGCAGTGTTGCAATGTTTTCTTTTAGTGTAAAAACAGATGTCCCTGCGTTAATATTTTCATTTACAAGGTTTCTAACAATGTTTCCATACGAATCGTATAATATTATCTTTACATTTCCATACGTAGGTTTATACCAAATTAGGCGTATTTCATCTTCGAGTGGATTAGGGTTAGCTTCAAAAAAAATATTTTCATTTCCATTAAAAACCACCTTTTGCCAAGTCTCATAGTAGTACGTATTATATATATGACTATATGCTTTGATTCGATAGTAAGAAAGTCCTGATTCGGGCATAGAATCGGCAAAGGAATAAGGCGTAAGTTCGCCAGAAGTGAGGCATATCAAGGCATATTGCGCCAAAGAATCTACCTTTTGCGTGTCCTTTGAACGTTCTACCACAAAATAGGCAATATCCGAACCTCCGCACCAATATGACCAATCTATTGAAATATGTCTTTTTTGGGAAACGACTTCATAATGTGGCAAATCCAATGATTGTGCAGAAACAGAAATTACACAAGATAAAATGATTAAACTAAGAAATTGCTTTGACATATAATTATTTATTTTTTGTTCATAATTTCCTACAAAATAACGCTTCGTGTAACGAAAAAAGTGCTGACAAAACTTAATCTCACACAAAATATCGCCGATTTTAGCGCAAAGCCGCAAAGAAACGCAAAGAAAAAAAGGGAAAATTAGTAAAAAATGGATTTCTTTAGTTCAGCACCGCTCACTACGAGTGCGCCTTTTTTCCGTTGTGTCTTTGCGTAAAAATAACAAAATAGCGTTTAAACATACGTAATAAGCCTTATTTCAGCACTTTTTTCGTTACAGTAGCAAATAACGTAAAAATTTGTATTTTTGCACCCTAAACTTTATAAAATATGGAAAAAAGTGCTAAAATATATGTTGCAGGACACAGAGGTATGGTCGGTGCAGCGATTGTAAGGGCTTTGCAAACTGCGGGCTATCAAAACATTGTAAGCCGTACTTCTAAGGAATTAGACTTACGTAATCAACAAGCCGTTGCTGATTTTTTTGCTACGGAAAAGCCTGATTATGTGTTTCTTGCGGCTGCAAAAGTAGGTGGGATTCATGCGAATAACATTTATCGTGCAGATTTTATTTATGATAATTTGATGATAGAAAGCAATATCATTCATCAATCTTATCTGCATAAAGTCAGCAAATTGCTTTTTTTGGGAAGTTCTTGTATTTATCCCAAATTTGCGCCACAACCTATGCAAGAGGAGCATTTGCTAACAGGGATTTTGGAGCAAACAAATGAGCCTTATGCCATCGCTAAAATTGCGGGCATCAAAATGTGCGAGGCATATAGAGACCAATATGGCTGCAATTTCATTTCGGCTATGCCTACCAATTTATATGGACAAAATGATAATTATGATTTGAGCAATTCACATGTTTTGCCCGCTTTGATTCGCAAATTTCACGAAGCAAAATTGTCTGATAAAGATGCCGTTGAAATTTGGGGAGACGGCAGCCCGATGCGAGAGTTTTTACATGTAGATGATTTGGCGGCGGCTTGTTTGTATTTGATGGAAAATTATGACGAAAAGTTGTTTGTAAATGTGGGGACAGGTGAAGATGTAACTATTAAAGAACTTGCAACAACCATCAAAGCAGTAGTTGGTTTTGAGGGAGAATTGCGTTTTGATGCGTCTAAACCCAATGGAACACCTCGTAAACTCATGA
>JAAFHL010000620.1 GCA_013298365.1 Bacteroidota bacterium
CTCTGCTATTTCATTTAGTTTTGTCTTTAAGGCATCATTTAAGCCATCAGACATAAAATCTACGTTTGTAAAGGAAATATGAATAATCGGATAGCTTTTGAAATCAATTTTATCCTCAATATAAAGCCCTGAAAATAAATGCTTTTTACCCTCAAAAACGCATTTCATGGTTTCTATAAGCAATGATTTTCCGAATCTGCGTGGGCGTGAGAGGAAGTAATAGCTCCCCGAGTCTATCAAATTAAAGATAAGCTCGGTTTTATCAATGTATTCAAACCCCTCAGTCCGTAATTTCTCAAATGACTGAATACCAATAGGATATTTTTGTTTTTTTTTCATTTTTATGTATTTTAATGCAAAGATATACAACTAAAAAGTCCATTTTGCTAATCGTTCACTGGCAATTTAAATGGCTCAATTTTAAAGTGAGCAATTCCTCTTGCTTTTTCGGTAAAATTCACGCCGATTAGAAATATATCCTTATTTTTGAATAAATGTGGTTCGTAATATTTTTTTTGATAAATGTATTTAATTGCAGCATTTGCCGATTTATTGTATTTGAATTCAAAAAGATAAATAGTATCATTTGTTTCTGCGATTCCGTCTGTCCTGCCATGTGCATGTGCCGATTCTGCATTCATTTTGCAGCCCAATAATTCAAAAGTGAGAATAACAAGGGCATGATAAAAATTTTCAAGGCTGGATTTGAACAAATCTACAGGAATATTGGCGAAAATGGAACGCATAAACTCCTCTATTTTCGCAAAATTACGTGCTTTTAAATACATTTTTAAGTTTAGTACATAGCCATTTGCCTGGCCGTATGTAACAGTTGCATATTCCCCCAAAAGCCATTGTAACATGGAGTCTTTTACTTCTCGATTGGGATAACCCATGAGAAAAAAGTCATTTCCATCAATATTTTTCTTAATGGTAATATAACCTGTTTGATATAATAATGCGCCATAATCAATATTGTCTAACTCAAAACTTTGAATTTGACTCATAGACATTTCTACATTATCTATTTGATAATGAAACCCTTGACGAAGCATTTTTACCAAAAAAGTAGGCGTTCCTGTTTCAAACCAATAATTGGAAAAAGTAGCTGTTTGCAAAAATCTGAGCAAAGAAAAAGGGTTGTAAATATCTATTCCATTTTCTATGGCAAAATTAAAACCGTCATACCAATTCTTAATTTCAGTCCAAATTTCCTCAACGCTAAGCTCTCGTTTTTCAGCAATTTCAGTAATTTTTTCGCCAAAATAATGTTGTATTTCCGTTTCTGTATAGCCGCAAAGCGTACAATATTGCCAATCCATACTGATATTTTGCAGATTATTTAAGGTTGAGAATAAGGACATTCTCGAAAATTGGGTAATTCCTGTTAAAAAGAAAAAGCGAATATAGTTATCTAACCCTTTGATACAAGCATAAAAACTTTTCAAAATTTCCCGATTTTCTTCTGCTTTTGGTATATTGTCCGCTATATAATGCACAATCGGGCTGTCATATTCGTCTATTAAAATCACTACTTTCTCCTTGTATTTTTGATGGAGCAATTTAATCAGCTCTTCCATCAAATGTCCAACTCCTTTGGGTTTCAATTGTAATTCATATTGCTCTGCTATTTCATTTAGTTTTGTCTTTAAGGCATCATTTAAGCCATCAGACATAAAATCTACGTTTGTAAAGGAAATATGAATAATCGGATAGCTTTTGAAATCAATTTTATCCTCAATATAAAGTCCTGAAAATAAATGCTTTTTGCCTTCAAAAACACATTTCATGGTTTCTATGAGCAACGATTTTCCAAATCTGCGTGGGCGTGAGAGAAAATAATATTTGCCCGAATCTATCAAATTAAAGATAAGCTCGGTTTTATCAATATATTGATATTCGCCAGTTATCAATTCCTCAAATGACTGAATACCAATAGGATATTTTTGTTTTTTCTTCATTGTGTCTTATTTTCAGACAAAGATACAAAGATTTTACAAGAATAAAAACGATAAGCTTCTTTGAAGGTTTTTCTGTTTTAGTAAGAGGATTAAATCCATTGACAATTTGGGTTGCAATAGATTTAATCCTACTAAGTTTTGCAAGAACATACCTATCTTTATTCCTTTAAAATGGCAATTCCTTTACTATTAGCTCCTTTTACTTGTAAAAAATAATGTCCTTTTGAAAGTGCGGCAATATTGGCTTTTGTTCTTTTACCTGTCAATTCACCTGTCAAAACTATTTTGCCTAATACATCAACAATTTGATATTCAATATTTTGGTAAAAGTTCTTGTAAATAATGGTAAGTTCATCATTTGCAGGGGTTGGAAAAACAGAAAGCTGCGATTCAATGAGTTGTCCATAATCTATTGAAACACTTTGTGTACATTCCGTTGTATCTATTTTCAAAAACATTTCATCAAAATAAGAGTCATTATCGCTGCCAGCGTTGCGTGTTCCCATCAGTACAAAACGAATTTGCTTACACAAAGGCGGAATTTCTGCATTTTCATTTAACAAAGTCCAAGCATTATCTTGATTACCATATTTGGGCGTAGTACCAATGATTGTTC
>JAAFHL010000621.1 GCA_013298365.1 Bacteroidota bacterium
TTTTTTCTATCCGCAAGATTGAGGGTAATTTGGTCATAACGAGGGCTTACATTTTTTTTGTTCGGAAAAACCCAAATCTGTAAAAATTTCACCAAAGTGTCTTTGCTACGATTGTATTCGCTATGAGAAATACCTGTGCCTGCGCTCATTACCTGAATGTCTCCATTTCTGATAACTGCCACATTGCCCATGCTGTCTTTGTGTTCCAAATCGCCTTCTAAGGGAATACTGATAATTTCCATGTTATCGTGTGGGTGCGTGCCGAAGCCCATTCCTGCTTGAACGGTGTCATCATTCAATACCCGCAGCACCCCAAAGTGCATACGTTCGGGGTTGTAGTAGTTTGCGAAGCTAAAAGAATGATAGGAATTGAGCCAGCCATGATTGGCGTTGCCTCTTGTAGTAGCTTTGTGCAAAACAGTATTTGCCATAATATGAGAATCTGTGTGTGGAATATGATTGAAACCGATGATGTCAAGGGCATGTAACTCATCTATGTCGTTTTGCGTTACTTTTGCCATGCCGCCCGAAATGCTAAAAATAGCCGTTCCGAGCAATCCATTTTTGAGAAAATCTTTTCTGTTCATCTTGTTAAAAATTATAATACAAAGGTAGGGCTTTTTGAAAGGGCATTTCATTGAACTAGATTAAGAAATGCAAGATTTTATAAAAAACATGTCCGAAAAAACACAACACATGTCATTTTTCAAAAAAATGACATGTGTTGTGTTTCATTACAAACAGCCTGTTCTGCCGCCATCTATCGGCAAATTGATACCGTTAATATATGCAGCCGCAGGCGAAGCCAAAAACGCAATGCCCGCCGCAATTTCCTCTGCCAAGCCAAAGCGCATCGCAGGAATTTCTGCCTGCATCTCTGCCGCAATTTCGGATTCAGGTTTGCCTGTTTTTTCTGCTCGATTTGCCATAATGGAAGTCAAACGCTCGGTATTTGTTGCGCCTGGCAATACATTGTTTACCGTTATGCCAAAAGGCGCAAGCTCCACAGACAAGGTTTTTGCCCAATTTGCCACCGCAGCCCGAATCGTATTTGACACGCCCAAATTGCGCAAAGGCTGTTTGACGGAAGTCGAAATGACATTTATAATACGTCCAAAACCTGCAGCCTTCATGCCGGGAATCACAGCCTGCGCCAAAATATGATTACAAACCAAATGTTGCTGAAAAGTAGCCGTAAACTCCGCAACTTTTGCCGCTACAATGCTGCCACCCGCAGGTCCACCTGTATTATTGACCAAAATATGCACTTCTTTTCCCGTAGAAAAATAGGCTGTCAAAGTGTTTTGCAACTGCTCAGGCTGCGCAAAATCTGCCATGAGATAACTGTGTTTTTGTCCTTGCGAAACATCTAATAAAGCCAAAATTTCTTGCAATTTGACTTCATTTCGTGCCAAAAGAATGACATTTGCACCGAGATTTGCCAATTCTATCGCTGCTGCTTTGCCAATCCCTGCTGTGCTGCCACATACCAAGGCATTTTTATTTTGTAGTGATAAGTTCATATTTTTGTTTTGTAGATGGATAGTGTTGTATTTGTACAGTTGATTTGTAATGCTATATACTCATGCACTCGTTGAGTGATTTTATATTTTTTCTATTTCTTCTTGAGAAAGTCCAGTTGCTTTTTGAATATCTATGTCTGAAAACCCCATTTGCTTTAGATTTTTAGCAACTTCTATTTTACCTTGTTCCACGCCTCTTTTCAGTCCATCTTTTTCTGCAGTTTCAGTAACTTGCTTAATCCCTATATAACTCAAACGACTTTTCTCATAGTCTTCACGCTGCTGTTTTGATAAATTAGGCATTTGCTCTACGTTTTGGAACGTCAAATCAGCAATTTGATGATGCAAAGGTAGTAACTGATTCAAAAAATCAATCAACAAGTTCTTATTCCCTTCTTCACCAAACAATTTTTTAAACCCAAAGTCTGTATATGGATTGATATATTTTGCCATAATTTTATTATTTCATTTGCAACGCAAATATACAATTTTTTTACAAATCTCCTTAATTTTTTGTTCGTGCATCGCTCAACTCGCAAATTTCCGCAGAAAATGTATGTGAAATCTACGTAAACACACAATCTCCATCTCCATCTTGAATATCTTCAAGTGTGTACAGATTTTCATGCATTCTTTTGTCAAGCATGTCGAAATAATGCAAAAAAGGCTTGGTATATTTTTTTATACGTATGTTTATAGGAGGATTGTCAAGATATTGAAATAAATTGTCGTTAGTAACATGCAACATGCACGCAGAACTTTGTTGGAAATAAGCCAAAATCCAAGATTCTATGACTTTAATCCATTTTTTATCTGCAAAAAAGTACGGGATTTTCAGGTTTGCGTCTCGCTGCGAAAGCAAAAAACAGGCTATTATTTTACCTGTCTGCGTTTCTCGCACTTGTATCCATTCCTGCTTAAAAACTTTGGCTTGATAAGAAAAATAATATTTTTGAGCAATTTCGTCTTTTTGCGGCATCTCTTTGAGCCAAGGAAAATCTGTCAGCCAATTCAATTCTGCTGCATTGCGGCGAAGA
>JAAFHL010000622.1 GCA_013298365.1 Bacteroidota bacterium
GTAGCTTTTTAAGCGCAACTTTCAAAGGAAATATTTTCAAAACCAATTTTTAACGACAACTTTTCAAGCTGCAAATAATTGATTTTCAATTATTTTAAAAACCTATTCCTTTGATTGCCTCGAACGGCTATATTGCTGCATGGCGTGGCGGCGTTTGGCTTTGAGCTTCGGGTCGCCCCGCTTGGCAGCAATATTTTTGTTCTTGGCATTTTATTCATTTTCAATATTTTGAATTATTCCAAGCATAATAATTAGTTCTCCTTCAATATGTTTTGCAATTTCTCCATTATTTGCTCTTTCATGATTTATTGGTCCCCAATTTTCATATTCTTTGTGATTTTCATAACAAACAAACCAATCTGTTGATGGCTTTGAGCCAAACTTACTTGTAAATTGTTGAGCAATTTTTTGGTGAATAGGCATTTTTGGCGTTTTGGGGTCTATATAAGCAAAACCAAGTATTAAACGCTGCATATATTTTTGCAAAAACGAATAGGATATTTTCAAATTTAGCTTTTTAGTGTCTTCATTAAAGAACGTAAAACCAGAATAAAGTTTTTCTCTATCCATACTAAAAACTAATTGTAGCTTCAGCCTATTGGCTATTTCATTCAAATCAGACTCAAGTTTTTGATAAATTCTGTTATAAACAGCGTTCTTAACGGAATTATTACTAATTAAATGTAAATATGCGTTTAACTTTTCTTCATTTGAGAAAATGTTATCTACAATTTCGGTATTCATATTTTGATTTGTTGTTTGATAAGTTAAATATTTAAGCAAATTGATATATTGAGTAATACCTTCTCTAAGAATTGGGTGGTTAGAAACTTCCGTTCTACAATTTTCTAGCCATAAAAGTATATCTTTAGAGTACGATATACTCTTATAGTCTTTGCTACTTTCAAGTTTTTTGCCTGTACTTAACTCACTCGCATCTTTCCCCCATAGTGTCAAATAAAGCAGTTGTGGCGTTTTTTCAAAGTTTTTACCATAATTGGCGTATCGAAGCATCTGATTTTCTTGGTCACCCGCATATATTTTATTCTCAATGATAATACAATTCCCTACACTATCTTGAATAAAAATATCAATGCGTCCTCCTTCAGTAGCAGTTTTAGTACCGATTTTATGTTCAACTTTGACTTTTGATGTTTTTGTGTCAATGTTTTTGATGCACATTGCTTCCACAAATAACTTCAAAAAAACATCTTTCTGACCATGTGTTCCTCTTGGATTGAGTAATTCCGCTAAAAACATAGAATGTGTTTTTACTTCGTCATATTCAACCCTCAATAATCTGAATAGATTGAAGTTTTCACCACTCAATTCTGCAACTCCTTTATACGATTTAGGTATTGCATTAAATTCGTCCAATAATTTATCTATCATTATTTTAATTTTTAATTACTTGCCAAGAACGGCTATATTGGCGCAGGCGGGCTGTGCGTTGGACTTGCGTTTCGGACAGCCCGCTTGCCGCAAATATTTTTGTTGGTGGCTTTCCTTCATTAGTTCGGAGAAATTTATTTCGACAGAGCTATCTGCATTTCGACTTTTTCCAAATATTTCTCCCTTTTTTATTATATTGATTGCGAATAGCATTTTAGTTTTTATTTAAGATTTTATACACCCCCTCAATGGTGCCTTGATTATAATGACTTATCCTTTTTTCTTTATATTTTAAGAATAAATCTTTTGCTTGGATTGTTGTAACAAGGCTTACAACACCTTGTCCTGTCAGTAATTCATCTTGAATAAATTGCGGCGAAATCTTGCCTAATTGTATTGGATTCAAAACCATATTTCCTCTATCGCCATAAAGTGGCAAAATATTTGATGATTTACTAAGCTCACAACAAAATGCTTTTTTTTTGTTGGGCAACATGAAAATAATCCTATAATAGTTGTTATCTCTACCATACATTAAACACTCATTACAATCTCGTAGTTCATCTATTAAAGATGTGCCTAAATTGTAAATATTGGGTAGATTTTTCAACTTTAATTTTTTATAAATAGAATTTACCACATCTAATTTATGAATTAAATCAGATTCCTCTGCCGAAATATTCGCCCAAAAATAGATTGTTTCCCAATTATTGGGCAATTCATTGTTCAATGCTGTTTTATAAATATCCAAAGAATACTCTATTTCCGACTTTTCAGTTTTTGTGAGATTTATCCCGATTTTTTCAGCAATTTTCAGCTTTTTTAGACAAAAATCCAAACTATCAACGACCTTGAGCCATGATTTTTGCCATTCTTTAGAAGAAATATCATTTTTTGATTTAAGTTTTTCAACTTCAATCAAATTGAGATATTCATTTTTGCTGGCTTCTACTAGCGAGCGTATAACTTCAATTTCTTGATTAGTAAAATGTGTCATAATTTATTTTTTATTAATAGTAGCCACCAACGATGGTGCTGATGACGTGCCGCCCGTTTGCCTTGTGGGGTTGCCTTAGCGGCATGTACAGCAGCACTTTGTTATGGGCTTTTATTTGTTCCCTTAACCAATTTTGCTTCTTTTCCGCCATTCCT
>JAAFHL010000623.1 GCA_013298365.1 Bacteroidota bacterium
AACTTTGATTGCTAAAGTAAGTATCATTCGGAACATTATTGAGCTTTAATATCCAGTTACAGTGTGCATACTCAACTATATCCTTAGACAATGTATTGAGGCTGTCAACAATACTTAACAAATTTAAGCCGCTTGGTAGAGTAACAACAAAGGCACTCCATAATTTAGGCATCTTTATGGTATCTCCTAATCTAGAAATCGAAAGGCTATCAAAAGAGGTTAAACTCGAAAAAATTTTTATTGCCTGTGACTTATCTAAGGATATTCCAACTTTATTTTCTATAACTGTAAATAAAGTATCAGGAATAACTTGATTTAATAAAGCAAATCTGATATCCTTATTATTCACAAAATTTTGTTTAACGATTGAAGGATTAAATTTAATAATAACTTGAGCATCTTTATGCGAAGGATTTTGAGTGCTATCATAAACTACTTGACTATTTAAGGCATCAGATGTATTATACTTTATAGTCGCATTTTGATAATTAGTACCGTTAAAGGTTTTACCTACTACATAAATATTAGCATTGTTATCCGTTTGAATATTGGCTATTGAATTTTCTCCAGGTCCTTGTATTGTTTTAACAAATTGTATATTACCATCTGTATCATATTGTATTGTAATAATTATTTTTCTATTATTACTTATCATTCCATCTCCACTAATACAAACACCTCCATTGCTATTTAATTTTAGACTTTTTATAGACTCATCCATGGAATACAAATAGTCATTATACTCTGTGTGCCACAATTCATTTCCGTTTGAATCGTATTTTAGGGTAATAAAATCTTTCCCTGTATTTGAAGTTGTTATATAACCTCCTACATATACATTTCCTACATTATCAATATCCAAAGAAGTTCCTGCATCTTCTAAACCCGAATGATCATAAATTTTTATCCACTGAACTGATAGTAAAGCGTTTAATTTCAATGTTTTAATATCATAACTATTCGTACTTTGATTAAAAGCAGTTCCCGTAATATACAAATTCCCTGCATTATCTCTTTTGATAGCAGCAGCTTTATCAAAACCTGTTCCTTGAGCAGAAACACGATTCACATTTAGTTGTGTTCCTGAATTATCGTATTGAAGAGTTGCATAGTCGTAATTATTATTACTGCTTGCACTTGCGCCTGTCACATATATGTTACTTGTTGTATTATCTATTTCAATTCCTACAGGAATGTCGTATAAACCAACATAATCGTAGGTAGAAGCCCATTGCAGTACGCCAGAACTATTAAATTTGACGGTTGCATAATCGGCTTGAGTTGCAAAGCTAAGGCTTACTCCCGTCACATAAATATCCCCATTAGTATCCGTTGCAATGGCAGAAGGTGTGTTATACAATCCATTTCCACCATAATTTTCAGTCCATACAAGTGTTCCATTTACATCATATTGGAACAAAATATAGTCTGAACTTATGTTCGAAATTTGTGTTACTCCTGCCACATAAATATTTCCTGCATTGTCTCCTGTTATTGCTGTTCCATAATCTTTTCCATTAAATGCCCCATTATACGTATCTTGCCAAATCAAATTTCCGTCTCTATCATATTTCATCGTCAAAATATTCGCTTGCTGACCTGCTACAAGCGTATTTGTTGTTAAATAGAGATTTCCGTCTGCGTCTAAATAGCTTGCAGAATAATCAACGGTATCAGGGATTCCATTTAAATTTATCCATTCCTGATTTACGGCTATTTGTGCTTGAACATTGCCAAATAATAGCAAAATGGCTATTATTACTACAATTAGATAAAGAATTGTTTGTTTCATACAACTTAATTTGTTTGTAAAAGTAAAAAAAAAATGAGAATTGTCAAAATTAAATTTTTATGGGGTGGGCGGGCGGGTTCTTTTACCTCCTGCTTAACCACTCCTGCGTGCGGCTGCAAAAAAACAACGGATGCGGAGCGTGGATTTCGTGCGGCTGGGCATTGGTTGTTTTTTGTGCGGCTGGGGATACACTAAGTTTTTCAAATTTAGTTTATCCTCCTTCATGGTGCATAATGACAAGCAACTACGATAGCGGCAAGTGTTTAGGTTTTGCGCTTAGGTTTTTGCCGCTATGCGGAGCTGCCGACGTTGATAGAATTTTACTTTTTAATTCCAATTATTTATGAAAATAAAAATTCTGTTTACCAACGACATACAACACAACTTTTGTATTTATGAAAGTTGGTATTCTTTGTCCAATCCGTTAAGCCCGATAAATGCTTGGCAATCCATTGTTGAATATATTACGAAAGATAGACAAGATAAATTTTTGTTTTTGCCTGAAAAGTTCTTAACCATTTCACAGCAAAGGCAACTTGTAAACTTTTTGGTAGAGTTAGAACTTTCAAAAAATATAACGATTTTTTCGTTATCTCCAAGTATTTCGCATGGAAATACAGAATTATTAATTGAGGTATAATTTCTATCAACGACGAAATTGCTGACGTGTCGCCCGTTGGATTTGTGCGTTAGCCTCAGCAGCATGGGCAGCAATGATTTTGTTGAGTGCCTTTTTTTATTTTTTGT
>JAAFHL010000624.1 GCA_013298365.1 Bacteroidota bacterium
TGTGGGTATTTGACTTAGAATTGCCTTAATAATATGTCAAAATGCTGATAATTATATAGTTAACAAAAGTATGTTTTTCATTTCATGTTGATAAAAAATAAAGTTGAAAAAAAATTGAAAAAAAATTTGGACTATATCAAATAATTATATTAACTTTGGAATAGATTCTAAGAAAAAATAAACAAAAAACATAATATTTTTGAAATATACTTTTATTTTATTATTATTATACTTAGGAAATTTTACATCTTCGAAGAAACTTATAGCTGACAATCAATCTCTTATATATACTTTATAGAATAGTTATTTTTAACTAATTACCAACTTATTCAACGATATGCGTAGCAAACAACTTTTTTTTACGCTCTTATTTTTGGGAGGCATCGGAATGGCAAAAGCGCAACTTGAAAAAGAGTTACTTTTGACCTTCAAACAAGGCGAAAATGAATTAGATGCGGCAACCAAAAGCAAAATAGAAAAATCTTTACAGGCTTTTGACCCAAATACGCCTTTGCAGGTCTTATTTTACAGAGAAACAAACTCGCTAGAAAATGGGCAGTTCAATACCCTGCAAAACGACAAAAAGAACCAGGCTGTTATTAATTTCTTGAAAAGCAAAAATGTGAAAATCAAATTTGTGCGAACAGAAAATGTCGAAGATGATGGACGAGACAATTCCATGGCCATTTTGCTATCAGGAACGCCTGATGTGCCACCTGTTTATGCGAGCATAGACAATGTGAAAAGTGCGCCTATTTTGCCACAACATGAAAAGCCTGAACCAAGCGCAGGCGAAGAGTTTTTCCCTTCGGAAAAGGATACAATTACTTTTGAACGTGCGGCAGAATTGTTTTTAGCTCCATTTCGTAGAGAGAAAAAAATACGTCCTATGTATCATTAAGAAATGTAAGTTGCGTATTGTTTTTACCGTACTGCGATTCTCCAGAATCGCAGGCTATAGACAAAACATTGATGCTTAATGCTTCGCTTTTTATGCGATTCTGGAGAATCGCAGTACGAACACCGTTGCATTCGCAACTTACACAAGGGAAGAAATATTTTATATTTTTCCCATAAACGTTTTTACCTGCGAAGGTAAATCGTGTTTCCCATCGTTATAAATTACAAAATCGGCTTTTTGCATTTTTTTTGCATCAGCCCACTGTCTTTGCATACGTGAACGTATTTCGGGTATGCTTATATCATCTCTTTTTATAATACGTTGAATACGAATATTTTTGGGTGCATATACGGTAATCACCGCATCACAATCTTTGTCTGTACCTGCTTCATACAAAATCGCTGCTTCTTTTAATACAAATGTATGGGAGTAGTTTATTTGCTTTTCGGCAAACCAATCTATAAAATCCTGCCTCACAGCAGGATGCACAAGGGCATTTAATTGCGCCAATTTTTCGGGCTGCTGAAATACAATATCTGCAATATATTTTCGATGATATGTGCCATCGGGTAGATAGGCATTTTCACCAAATTGTTTTTTTATGGCTAACATCAAGGCTTCATTTTGTGCTATCACTGCCTTTGCCCTGCTATCTGCCTCATAAATCGCTATGCCGTATTCTGCAAATAAGCGACAAACGGTACTTTTTCCGCTGCCTATTCCACCTGTAATGCCAATTATTTTCATGCTATTGTCTCTTTCGTTTGTTTTCGCAAGCAAAATACGTTTTTTGTGATGGAATATTTTAAATAGTTTCTTGCTGTAAATAAAAAAGTGCTAAAAAAGTAAAAAACTCAAAAAATAGGCAATTTGCCGATTTTGCGTGAAAAGCGATTCACTTCTCTTATAACTTTTTTACCGTTTTGAAGGTTTGTGTTTCGCTTTGCTGCACACAAACCGTTCAAAAGGTAAAAAAGCCCTTACATAAGCTCTTTTTTCGTTACAGCAGCAAAAACCACACACACAACTGTTCAAAAACATTGAACAGAAAACGAAAGTTGAGCCACTATAAACGCATTATTATCCGATTTTTCTTTTTGGCTTTCCTATAATCATCATTCATGCTTGCTCTTATACCTGCGCCAAAACCCATTCCGATGGCTTTAAAAAAACCGTCATAAATAATTTTCCCCTTAAAAGGCAGAATAACTGCATCAACAAGGGTAGGAAAAGTGTCAAAAAAATCATCAAACCTATCTCTTAAAGCCTTTACTGCATAGAATTTATTGGTTTTGGTTTCGATAAAAATAGCATGATTGGTGTAGCATTTATAAATCACAAAAGTGCCTGCTATTTTTTCCTTAAATCCACTTAAAATTTCTACTTGTTCGTCTGTCAATTTGCCTTCATTTTCAGCAAGATAGTCGTCTAATAAACTCGGAGTTTGATGAAACAAATCTCTAGAACTTGATTTTGATATAAGCCCATCAGCTATAAATCCTTTCATACTCATGCTGGGGGGCACGATGCCTTTTCTTTGCCCAACATAGTACAATAAGCCAATATGAGTTATTAAAAAAGCTTTGTATTCTGAATCGTTTAATGTCATAATGATTGAATATGTTTAACGT
>JAAFHL010000625.1 GCA_013298365.1 Bacteroidota bacterium
CATAGCAATGCCAAAAAAGGAACGGTAGGCTGTGTAGCAAGGGATAAATATGGCAATTTAGCGGCAGCAACTTCAACTGGTGGCATGACAAATAAGCGTTTTGGACGTGCAGGTGATACGGCACTTATTGGCGCAGGGACGTATGCAAATAATGAGGTTTGTGCGATTTCGGCAACGGGCTGGGGGGAGTTTTTTATCAAAGGCGTAATTGCTTATGATATAGCAGCCTTGATGATGTACAAAGATATGTCTTTGCAAGCAGCCGCAGATTTTGTTATCAAAGAAAAATTGGGAAAATTGCCGCCGATTGATGGAGAATATGGCGATGGAGGAATTATTGGGGTAGATAAATCGGGTAATTTGTCTTTGGTTTTCAATTCTGAAGGCATGTATCGTGCTTCGGCAAAAGAAGGAGAAGATGTGGTATTTGGGATTTATAGCTAATATATCGTTGTAAATGCTTGCATTATGGTTTCACAAAAGAAAAAACCATGAGAGCAGAATAAAAAAAATGTGCTAAAAAGTGAGCGATTCTTTGCTTACAGACAGAGAATCGCTTGTTTTTTGATGGGCAGATATAACTATTCTTTTTTATTTGTTGCCTTACTTGTATTATAAGTTGCCATTTGCTCAGGTGTCAAGATACGTTGCAATTCTGATAGCTTTTTCGCCTCTAAAACCGCAAGTTGTACATCTTTTTCCGTTGCAGTCATATTTGTAGCCTCTTTGACAATTATAGCTTGCTCTTCTAAGTTGAGGAATGTCATAAAAATCATTCTTTGTTGTATGCCATCTAAGCTAAGCAAAGTATTGATTTCGGCAGTCGCTTTTTTAGCTGCTGCGGCTGTTACAGGCGATTGTGGACGAGAAACGGTTTGTGTTTGTTCTGCTTTAGGCGTTTCAGAAATGCTTTGTGCAGAAACATTTAGCGAAAAAGCTGCAAGCATAACAAGTAAAGAAAACTGAATTTTTTTCATATAAAAGCGAAAAATAAATGAAGAATGAATGTGATGGATTGAAAAGCGCAATGTCTATTCAAATGATTCACAAATATACAAAAAACGTGCTAACAGCGATATTATTTTCCCATTTTTTTACCTAAACGGTCAAAATAGCTGTTTCTTTTGAAATCAAGCATATCGCTCATTCACTTTTGCATATACCTCATCTGGTACAGGATTGATGCGAGGCGACTCAATCGGCTTAGGCGTAGTCCAAGCAAGGTCGCCATTTACCCAAGCATACGCAAGCCCTACAAGCAGAATTGCTACAAAAATCATCATTTCTACAAAAGAAAAAATGCCCCACGAAGATGATGCTGCTATCAATTTTTTATCGGCAAAAATAGTAGCCCAAGGAAAAAGGAACAATATTTCTACATCAAAAATAAGGAAAATAAGCCCAATAATATAAAAACGCACATTAAATTGAATGTTCGCATTTCCCATTACTTCCTCACCACATTCATAGGTTGTAAGTTTTTCGGGATTTGGGCGGCGAGGTGCAAGCACAAAAGATGCTACCCACACAAGTGAGATACATATCGCACCGCCAATGATGTAGAGCAATATATTGCCAAATTCTGTCATATTTTAATGGTAATTGTTGATGTTCTCGCTGATTAACAGAGATTTAACCGCAGATTTGCGCAAATAAACAATAAATCTGTGAGAAATTAGGCATAACTATGCTTAAAACGGGATAAATTTTCCATAAAATCCATAAACTGAATTTTTTTTCCGTAGGGGGGCAGTGCCTGAACCCTGTCAGGGTTCAAGCTGAACAGTGAGAAAATTTATCCCATTTACAGTATAAATAGATACTTTTATTTTTTATCAACCACAATTCGGTTCTCCCGATTTGCCAATTCCCACGCACTTGCAAAAATAAGTCTTGCAATTTTTGCCGTTTTTTCAAAATGAATCTTTTCAATATCATCTTCTGGCTGATGATAGTCTTCGTGTGTACCCGTAAAAAAGAAATTGACAGGCACACCATAGCGAGCAAAATTATAATGGTCGCTACGAGAATAAAAATCATTTGGGTCTTTTGGGTCGTTGTAGCGATAGTCTAAGGTCAGATTTGTATATTTCGTATTTTGATTTCTAATAATCGAATCTAATTCTGTGCTAAGTCTATCAGAACCAATCATATACACATAATTCACAGAGTCTTTTTTGTTATCGTAAAAATTATCGGTTCTCCCAATCATATCTATATTGAGATTTGCTACGGTATTTTCCAACAAAAAAACAGGATTATCGGTATAAAATTCTGACCCCCAAAGTCCTTTTTCCTCACCAGAAACCGTCATAAATAAAATACTTCTACGGGGACGATGCCCAGCTTCTGCGGCTTTTTGAAAGGCTTCTGCCATTTCTAACACAGAAACTGTACCTGAACCATCATCATCAGCTCCATTATAAACCGTTCCATCTTTTTTTACCCCTAAATGGTCATAATGTGCGGTGATGACAATAACTTCCGATTTTTTGTCTGTCCCTTCCAAATATCCCAAGACATTTGAGGC
>JAAFHL010000626.1 GCA_013298365.1 Bacteroidota bacterium
TGACTCCGATAAGTACTACAAAGGTACATATTATGTATTTGCCGAATTGCTTCACGTAATGAAAATAGAATTGTGCTGCGAAGGTAGAACTTTATTTTGAAATAACAAAATAAAAAAAGTATTTCATTGTTTTTTTGCATAAAAAGGTAAAACGGATGCATATAATATGTACAAACAAAAGTTCCTTGTTTTGCAAAAACGCAAAACAAGGAATCCCTGCTAAGAAAATCATGAAATAATTACATATCAATTTTCACATAGTCAATGATTTCCTGACCCAATTCTTTGAGCAGACGAACTTGTTTATCTGTCAAAACATGTCCTAAACGGTAATCATTTCTTTGCTTTCTCAACCATTTCATCAAAGGATGGATATCTGCTGTAAGCGAATCTAATTTTTTCAAACTATGTCTTTCGAGGTGTTTCTTCATACCTTGATAGTTGAGCATCCATAATTTGTCATAACGCTCACCATTATTAAAAGGAAAATAAATCACTTCTAATTTTTGCAATTGCCATGCTTTCAATGGTTTATACGTTGCTTTTGGGTCAGCCTCCGCTTTTCTGCGTTGCGATTGTGTCCAAGCAAACAACTTTTGCTCATCATCCATAGAACGGAACGGATAGCGGTAGTGTACTTCCACAAACTTTTTCAGCTTCGCATACATGTCAAGCCAATTATTCGTATTTGTGTTTTCGAGTGCGTCAATTGCATTAAGCAATTTTACATAATCCTCTTTCAAGTCCTTGTTTTTATGGCGGAACTTTTGCTGATTGAGCCAATTGCTCAAATCTTTGTTGTCGTTATGATTAGGAATTCTACCATACGACTCTACAAAAAGCACTAATTCATCATAACGTTTCTCCCAAGACTTTCGTTTTGCAGAAAAGGAACTCATGAAATTGATAGCGTCCAATTGTTTTACTTGTTCTGCACTGAGTTGTCCGTTTTGATACTTATACTTTTGCTGATAACACCATTGATACAATGGGTGCTTACTTTTGGGAGATGTCCCATTTTCTTGCAAGTAAGCAGAAATCTCTTCGTAATACGTTTGCCAACTTTTCATAAATGCCTTAATAAATTGATAAAATGAATAATAAAAGTTATGCCGTTGCGATAAGGGATTTACCCTTTAACTTTTAATGGTGAAAAACGATAAAAATGATGCCGTTTTGAGAAGAAATTTATCCTTTTGAACTTGATAAATATAAAATAAAAAAAGTTTTTTCAATAAAGCAATATATGCTTACGGGGCGCAAATTAGATAGTTTTTTTTAAATTACAAATTTTTTTTCATTTTTTTCATAATATTTTTAAAATTTTCAATAAAAAATGACTAAAACTATCAAAAAAAGCCTTTTTTTGTTCATTTTAGTTAAAAAAAAGAAAATTAAATGAAAATTATTTTCACTTAATTTTCTTTTTTTATTATGTTATATTAATTATACAGGTCATTTATAGGTATTTCCATCGTTAGTATATTGCAATACTTTATCTTTCGGGTACTTTAAGGTATAAGAAAAATATAATTTTTTAGCGGTATTTGCAGGAATGTTTAACTTCCATTGCAGCTTACCATAATCCTTCACATAACTTGCCACACCCGAGTCCGTAAGTTCAATTTCAATCTCTGTGGTGCGAGAAACAGGTATTTGGTCCAAAATTTCAATATTAATCGCAGTAGGTTTATTATTTTTGATAACTATTTCATACGTAATCACTTCCTTTTTGTTATTTCCAATAATTTTTGGCACGTTTGTTACTTCTTGTGGCTTGTTGCGCTTTACAGTGATGTTTTCATCTTTTCCAAAAGACAAAAGCAAAGTGTCCGAAACCGTTTTTGTGTCAATAAAAGACTGCCCAATAAAAGTATTTTGATAAAAGATATTGGCATTTGCAGGCATAATATTGTACTGCCCATAATTCGTAATTTTTGCCAATAAAAATATATGTTGATCCAACTTCGGCACAGCATGATATTCATACGTAGCAGGAATCTCGTTTTCGCTCACCTCCACCAAATGTTCTTCGCCATTTGCCGAAATTGTATGCGTCAATGGCACATCTAATTCTATTTTTGTATCATTATTGGTTTCCGAAATTGCCTCAATTTTGTCTATGGTTTTATCCCAAATTTTGCTTGGGTCTGCGGCACGAGAAAGGTCATACGTTGAGACTTGCATCATATTGCTCACTGCCGCAGGTGCTGTTTTTTCACTTTCTTCTTGTAACTTGTTATCATCATAACGTCCATCACCATCATAATCTCTGTATGTATGCTGCATCTGAAAATTGGCATATAAAGGATATAACAAAGGGCGGCTGTTATTAGAAAAAGGATTAGCCGTAGAAACATGTAGTTTGATGTTTTTCCAATCCAAGCCTGTTGTTTGGCGAATTTCCGCCTTATAAGTAAGTTTCACAGGTTTGTCTGTTCCTTCCGAACTTATGTCATAAATGGGTTTCCACGAAGCAGCGGGCGTAAGATAAATACAAGTAATTTCTACCGTTTGCGCCACAGGC
>JAAFHL010000627.1 GCA_013298365.1 Bacteroidota bacterium
ATATTTTTTGTTGGCGTATAAGGTATCGCTATAAATACTGCCAACATGCGAAACAATTACCTTATCTGAATCTATTTCGCCTACTTGATTTGCCATACCTACTATCCCTTTTGAACGGCAAAGATATATTAACAAATGATCGTCTCCCATAAATCCGTTAAAATCTTTAAAGAAAAACTTATAAATCGTATCTTTAACAATTAAGTTATCATAAAATTTCTCTAATAAAAAAACTTCTTGCGGCTCATATCGAAAAGTAAGTATGGGTTTATCGTTATATTTATATCCATTATTCCAAACATAAAGTGGTAATAATGTAATATAACTCACACGCTCAGGAGTAGTATAATCAAATAATATACGACTTGAGTCAGTAAGATTTGCCATACTATCTTGCATAATATAATATATTTTGCTTTCATGTTCAAACAAATAAGCATCAATATACATAAAATGCTTAAAAATAACCCACTTACACTGTTTCGCACAATGTTGGTTTATGTACATCGTTTTACGTTTAACTGCAAAAAAATCGTAAGTCTCTGCCTTCGGAAATATGGCATCAGAACAGTTATTGTTGTTCATACATGAGGCAATAAAAAATAATAATATAACAAGAATGATGATTAAAGGCAATTTCATGGTTATTTTATTATTTTTGAAGAGATTAAATGCGCTTTTAAATGAACAAAGTTCAGATTATTTAATAATATTTTTGCGAATTTACTCCCATCACCATAATTTCCTTGTAATAGTTGAATAGGATTAGGTGATGTACTACTTCCTGCTGATAAATTAAAAAAAGCTTTATGTGCTTCTTTTGCATCTCGTGTATTTTTATTTAATTTGTCAAGTCCATGTAAGTTACATTCATGGCTTATAGATTCTGTTAAAGAATAAAGCGCAGCTTCTTGAGTAGCATCTTTCTTATGACAAGCATTTTCGCAATAATGTAACATATCAAGTGCCAAACCAATAGCGATAATTTTTTTACTCTCTTTGAAAGATTTTTCAATGTCCTCATATCGAGTATGACTAAGTGATTTATCTTTGATAAATTGATTTTTATAATCTACCTCACCCTCAAATACGTATGTCTGTCCTTTTAATCCTAAAATGAATCCATAATCATCTAAACTAATAGATTCTTCACCTTGAGTATTCAAAGAGAAGAAATATACATCAAACTCCTTTTGAGATGTTAGCTTGCTAAAGAAAGTGTTTGTTTGTGAATAAGACTGCACAATTTCAAGTGCAACATTAAAAGTTGTATAATTAGCCCTTAAGCCACTTTGAAATAATATTTTTCCATATACTACTTCATTGTCTAACATACTTGAACCAAACATTTTTTCTGCTACTACTCTCTCCCAAATCGGTCTTTCCCTTTCCCACACAGGCGTTTCCAAAGCAGGCATCTTTTTTCGCTCTTGACAACAAAATCCTCTCCTTCAAACGCTAAACCACCTCTACTATGCGGCAGTCGTGCATTTTCATTTATCTCAAATTCAAACTTCTCCTCTTTCTTTGGCTCACAACTACATTTCTCCCTATCCGATAGCTGCGAAAAAGTAAAACGTTCAGGCTGTTGTTTCCATCTATTTTGCAGATGTGGCGGCTTATTGCTATCTAAAAAACTACGCAAATTCGCTTCACCGTCCTGCACGCTCGGCGTGTCAAATACAGGCGCATCTGGCGTATTCACATACGGATTTATATAGCCTTGCGAGTAGTCTTGTGGCGTAAAAAGCGTAGTATCTTCTTTTTCTGGCGAGTCGTCATAGTTAGGCGACCAAGGATTGCGGGACTTGGGCTTTTTGTGTTTGTATTTGTCGGGTTTTGGCGCATACACACGCTTTCCACCTATGATTCTGAATAAAGACATAATGGTATAGTATTAAAAATGAAGGAATTAGGACACCTGTCAGGCTGTTCATTTCGACTTCCCATAGTTCCTTTTAAGTGAGCTGCTTCGCAGCAACGCTTAAAAAGACGATGGGTTCTTGCTAATACATTTTCTTGCTACACATCTTATCTACTTTCATAAAACTCATAGTTCAATTTATATGTTCTTTTTTTAGCAAAAACGCTATAAATATCTATTTGCGTAAGCAAATTACCTAGATAAGACAAGCAATATCTTGTAGGATAATTTTCTTCTCCCCATTCAAAAAAAGCTAATGATGATAGTTTTTCATTTTCGTATGCTAGTTCTAAACGCTGAACACCAAATTCCTTTTTTCTATTTCTTAAACTTTGCCGCAGTTCTCTTGCCAAAACAAGCCTGTTTTTTTCATCATACTCATAAAAAAAAATATTGATGGTATCTTTCAAATTATCTTCCATCTCTATATCTACTACTTTTTGGTGTAAGCCGTTGAATTGAGAAATATATATTTTTTTTTTCAAAGGCTCACGAATATTATGTATAATCTCCATAACCGTACATGAATCAAGGTACTTGTATTCTGCTATCTGTTTATCACTAGTAACAGCAATAAGCTCGCAATTATCATAGTAGCA
>JAAFHL010000628.1 GCA_013298365.1 Bacteroidota bacterium
TGTTTTTACGTGCCGAAAGTTACAGGCTCACCACACAAGGCAGTCTTGCTCTGACCGATTATGCCAGCATCTACAATGCGCCTGCGCAAAATGCTTATACAAGCAAAGCCTTAGATGCAGCGGCAAAACTAAAATATGAAGAAAAAGATTACAAAGGTAGTTTGGAGTTATACAAAACCTTAGAAATTAATTCGCAACGCATTGAAAATAAGACAAATGCAGCATTTGGCATTGCACGTAATCAAATGGCATTGAAAGACTATCAGGCAGCAATTTTTACCTTAAATGCCATCGAAAATAATCCAGAATTAGACGCTTTTACGAAGGCAAAGGCTTCATTGTGGACGGCAAATGCGCAATATGGCTTGAAAAAATATGAAGAAGCCCTGACGATTTATCGCAAAATTGCCGCAGCAAATGTTGATGAAAACGGGGAAGAAGCGCAGTTTATGGTGGTAAAAGTGCTTTACACACAAAGTAAATTTAAAGACTCTTTTGAGGCAGGTAAATTCATGAAAAATAATTTTGCAGATGGGCAGTGGAAAGATAGAACGATATTATGGATGGCAGAAGATTGTGTAGCCTTGGGCGATATGTTTCAAGCAAAAAGCCTTTTAGAGGGCTTAGCAGCAAGCAGTATGTTTAAAGATATTGCAAAATTTGCGGAGGAGCGTTTGAATAAGCTCAAAAGTGATGGAAAATAATATAGGCTAAAAAGTTTTATGACTTTTAATGTTTTTAGAAATATGTTTTGTATATTTGTGTTTTATTAAACAGAAAATTAAAACATGGCAAAGGATTTATTTCATCAACAAGTGAAGGATATTTTGATAGCAGAGGGTTGGACAATTACAGAGGACTCTTATTATATACGTTCAAATAATAAAATTCAGTATCAAATTGATTTGGGTGCAGAGAAAATGATAGCTGCTGAAAAAGATTCAGAGAAAATTGCTGTTGAGGTCAAAAGCTTTATCAATGAAAGTAAAGTATCTGATTTTCACACAGCTATAGGGCAGTACTTGAACTATAAAGTAGGCTTATTGGAGGTAGAAGTAGCACGTGTTTTGTATTTGGCTTTACCCGAAGATGCGTATTTGTATTTGTGGGAATTGCCTTTGGTGCGTAAATCTATCGAATTTTATGACATTAAACTTATCGTTTATAAAATAGAAGAAAATAATATATTTTTATGGAGAAAATAACTTTATATCAACAAATCATCATAGACTTGTTTGAAGAATATATAGGAGATTGGGCAAAATCTGCCTATCCCTTAGAATATCAACTCATTGCAGATGAAAAAAGACATCATTATCAGTTAGTTTGCTTAGGTTGGTACAAAAATAGATACACGCATTTTACGGTTTTTCATTTTGATATTATCCAAGAAAAAGTGTGGATACAGGAAAATAGAACCGATATTTTAGTGGCAAGAGAGTTAGTTGAAAAGGGTATTCCAAAAACAGATATTGTTTTGGGCTTACAAGCACCTAATGTACGGCAATATACAGATTATGCGGTTGCATAATCTGTATTTTACAAATAACTAACTTGTATTTTAAGATAATAACACATGAAAAATCTTTTTTTCTGCTCTTTTTTGCTCTTTTTTTCTGATACTTTTGCTCAAAATAGATGGGATTTTGGGCTTGTAGCGGGCGGGAGTTCTAAGTTGAGAATGGGGATTCCGCACAAAGAAACCACTAATACTACTACTACAATAGATATTTCCCCTTTTGAGGCTTTTTTGAATGGGGGGATTTCTGCAAGGTATCACTTAAATGATAGGCATTTTTTGCAAGCTGATTTGATGCTGCATAGAATGGATATTAGTGGCAAAAATTTTTATTCCACAAAAGGATTTGAGCAACTTGATAGTTGGACTATGAGTCAAACAAGCTATCGTTTCCTTCAAATGCCTATTACCTATAATTGGGTTTGGAATCAGAAAAAAATGCGTCCTTTTGTGGGCATAGGCATTGCACCGAGTTATATTTTGGCAGCAAAAAGTACGGATATTTTTACCTACCCTGCTGCGCCCCTGATACGAAATGTAAATAGCTATTCTATCATGGGAGAATATGAACTACAAGGCATTAGACAATTCAAAATGCCCATGGTTTGTGAAGTGGGTTTTCAACCTTTGCCGCGCACTGTCATTTCCTTGCGTAGTAGTTTGGGCGTTTATTTAAGAGATATAGGCTATCATTCTTATTATTGTTTGGGAAGAGATGTAATGGGTTCGAGTCAAAACACGAATATGTTTTCGCTTATGGCAAAAGTTTATTTGAGAAAATGAAGCTTTGAGAAACGATTATAGCGTAATGGCTTTCTCATAAAAAAAGCCTGTCGAACAATTTAATCTAAGTTGTGTATTATTTTTACCGTAGGGGCTGTCCAAAAAGGACAGCCCCTATTTTATATTTTCTATGGCATAAAAAACAAAGAAAGCCCTATAACATAAATTAAGCAAAAAGAAGAGGTTTTAGTGAGCCTAGCGTTGAAAAAAAGGCAAAAAAA
>JAAFHL010000629.1 GCA_013298365.1 Bacteroidota bacterium
TTATCTGCCAAAGGTGATAGCAAAGGATTAACTACTCTCACTGCACTTGTCAAAGTAGTTGGGTCTGTATTCCAAGTTTGATACTGGATATTATTTCCTAAATTGGTTAAAGTACCACCATTTGCACCCCTGTAGTGAGCAAAGAAAGACTTGCTAAACCCGGGGTTGTTATAGCTGTAGGTATTTGCTGAAAATATAATATTTTTTATGCTTATCTTGCCAGCAAAGTTATCTATTCCACCTGTTAAACCATTCTTTGTGTGGTTATTAGCAATAGTACAGTTATTCAAGGATACAATAGCAGTAGAAACTACCATCGCAGCACCTGCTCCGTCTTCAACAGTATTACCAATAATCGTACTATTACTGATATTAGCTACTATTTCATCAGCAAGCCACAATCCACCACCTTGGTCAAAAGCAGCATTATTAGAAAAAGTACAGTTAGAAACATTCAATCTTACTTCATAACGAGAAGCAGATGTATAAAACCCATCTATATCCCCTATCTTATTTCCTCCAGTATAAAGACCACCACCAAATCCTATCTTACTAATGGGGCTTTTATAACAAATATTATCTGCAAACTCACAACCATCTATAATAGCAGTATTGCGATTGTATAAAAACAAGCCAATAGCTCCACCTTGTGCTGTTGAAGTATTTCTCAAAAACTTAGAATTCCTGATATTCATAGACCCAGTATCTCCTTTTCCACCATCTAAATAAAGTGCGCCACCACCTTCAACAGCAGTAGGACTGTAGCAAGTGTTGTCTGTAAAAATGCAATTATTGATTGTTATATTAGAAAATACTTGATAGATAGCTCCACCAATTGCATTACATCTATTTCCAGAAAACTCACAGTTTTCTAAAGTCGTGTTGTTAAAAGGTTTGCCATTAATAGCTCCACCAAAATTAGCTGATGTCCTATTATTAATGAATTTTACATTTCTGAAAGTTGATACACCACCATAACCCAGATAAGCAACGCCACCTCTCATATTGTTATCCATTCCAATAATGGTCAAGTCCTCCACCGTCAAAACAGCATAGTTTCTGGAAAAGAAAACTCTGAACTTGCCTGTAGCATTTGCTGCCCTGCGAAATGTAGAGCCATTACCTCGGATTGTTACACCATCCCATATTTCAGGTATTGCAATACCACCTTCATTTATTCCGTAGTCATCAGCATTTCTGTAAGGTGCTGTAAACTCATATACTCCATTAGTAGCAAGTATAATTATGTCGTCTTCAAGAGTAAAAGATGCATCTCGGAAGGCTTTGATGAGGGCTGCTACATCACCATTAGGGACAGTAAAGGTAGCTGCCTGCAAAACAGGAGATATAGCGTATAAGAAGAAAAATAGTAATGCGATTTTGAAATTTAACTTTTGCATAAGACCTATTTGTTTAATATCTTTTTTTAATACAATTTTTTCACGATTCAGTCCTATAACGGCAAAAGTTGCCTTTATTATATACTTGGATATAAAATTTTGAAGAAAAAATATGATTTTTTGTAGTTAAAAAAGACCTGATGAAGTAAGAAAAAAAGAAAAAGGAATAAACTATTACCTATATAGTTAATCCCTTTGTTAGGCTTTGAAGGCGTGTGAGGCTAATTTTAATAATTTATGATCTTCTTGACTGCTTTGTAATTTTCATGTATGATTTCAACAAAGAATAAACCTTTAGAAACCGAAGATAAATCCATTTCGTAAGAAAGTCTATCTGTATTTTTTGTCAAATTTTCTTTGACTAATGTTTTTCCCAATAAGTCAAATACTCTCAATTGGAAACTACCTTTGATTTGATTTTCTATTTGTAAAATACATCTACCTTCGGCAGGATTAGGATAAATAGCGAGCTGATGAGAAATATCTACATAGCGAAGCCCTGTAATGGTCGCAATTCTTAGCTCATTGCTGTAATCAGAGTTGCCTTGGGCATTGAAGGCTCGCACCCTATAAAAATAGGTAGTCCCTGTCTGTAGCCCCGAATTAGAAAAAGTAGTAACATTATTGCCTACCTGTCCCACTTCACTAAAACCCGTACCAGCAGTAGTAGAGCGTTCTATCTTGAAGCCCGTTTCGTCGTTGGAGTTATCAGTCCAAGAGAGATTAATTTGTACCTCTGATTGTGGCTGCCCTGTCAGGTTGGAGGGTGCCGTAGGTGCTGTAGCCGCAAGGTGGAATGCGCCTGCGTCACATCTGCCTGTGCGAGCAATGCCTCTTTGGTCATTGGTAGGGCAGTTATTGCCTATACCTATTGCAGGACTTCCCGCTCGGAGAGCCATTGTGCGGGTAAGTCCACCATTATTTGCCAAGGGCGCAAGTAGAGGGTCTGCTATTCGCACGCCTGCTGGCAGGCTTGTAGTGGCAGAAGAGGCTTTTAAAAATTGGATATTGCCACCTAAGTCTGTCGTTGTGAAGTTATTGCGCTGACGAAAGTGTGCTTGAAAATTGGTGTTTTGCCCTCTATCGCTATTATCTGCTTTGTTATCAAAAAAAATGGTGT
>JAAFHL010000063.1:0-2630 GCA_013298365.1 Bacteroidota bacterium
AGTAAAAAATTAGTATTTTATATCAAAAATTACGCACTTTTTCAGCGTACACCATAAATTTTCATTTTGTTACTCAACATGCCAAAATCCATTTTTTTTGTAGAATATTTGAGCCTAATGTCTCCCGAAGTCTTTCGAGAGAAACTAACAGATACACATACTATTGATAAAACAGGAACTTGGAAAGGTGAATGGATTGATGACAAAAGATTTAGGATAGAAATATCCGGAATTGAACATGAAGAAGTTACGATTGATAAATTAGTCATTCGGGGGAAAGTTGTAAGCGATGAAAGTTCAGAAATGATTGATAAACGGATTTTTCGCATGTATTTATGGACAAGAACACTGCCAAGTTTCACTGATTATACGGCTTTTGCTCCTATGTTTTTTCCCGTCTTTTCTGTAATAATAATAACATTTTTACTATCATTAATTGGAAATATAAATTCTATAATTAATTCTTTTAAAATATTAGTGATAAGTTTTTTATTATTAAATCTCTATAATATCATTATTCAGTTGGTGTTTATGCAAGTAAAGCATAAAACACATCTCATTATTCAAAAAATATATTGCATGGTATTTTGAGGCAGGTATTACAAATGAGTAGCTTTTTCGGCACAAAAGAAAAAAAAATTAGCATTTTATTTCAATTATTCGTTAATTTTGCGGCATGTTGACGAACCTTTATATCAAAAATTACGCACTTTTTTCAGAGTGCAGCATAGATTTCCATTCTGGCATGAATATCCTCACCGGCGAAACGGGTGCGGGGAAATCGCTTTTGGTGGGGGCTTTAGGCTTATTATTGGGCAAAAGGTCGGACACTAATGTTATTTTCAATACAGACCAAAAATGTATTGTGGAGGCGCATTTTGAAAAACTTTCTGCCAATATTTGCAAAGAACTCGATGCGTTTGAGGACTTTGATAGAGAGGGAAATACAGTCGTTGTGCGGCGAGAGTTGGCAACTTCGGGCAAGACTCGGGTTTTTATCAATGATACGCCGATTTCCGTTCAAACTCTCAAGCAAGTTATGGCGGTTTTGATTGATTTGCATGGGCAAAATGAAAATCAACTTTTGTTAGAACCTGAAAAGCAACTGCGTTTATTGGACGAATTTGCAGGGACACTACACTTGGTAGAGCAGTTCAAAACGCAACTTTCCAAATGTAATAAGATACAAGCGCAAATCAAACAGTTAGAAGCAGAAGAAGCAACTGCAAAGCAACAGTTTGATTATTATTCGTTTATGTCGCAAGAATTGGCAGATGCTGACTTACAAGCAGAGGAGGAAGATAATTTAGAACAAGAAATAAAATTGCTGCAAAATTCGGAAGAGATAAGGGAGGCTTTACGTTTTTCTGTAGAAGAAATCTATAATTCTGAGCAGTCTGCGTATCAAAAAATCAGTCAAGCATTGCAGCTTTTATCAAAAGTGGCATCGTATGAAAGCACGATTTCGCAGGAATCCGAACGATTAGCCGAGGTAAAAGAGACCTTGAAAGAAATGACCTATTCGCTTCAAAACCTCTTAGACACCGTAGAAGCTGACCCCGAAAGACTGTCATTTATTGAAGAAAGATTGGGCGTTTATTATCGCCTCAAACGAAAATACAATGTTAAAACTGCGGCAGAATTAATTGCTGTTTTGCAAGAATATAGCGCAAAAATAGACCATTTTGCCTCGATAGAAGACACAATTCGAGAATTGAGAACGGATTGGAAAAAAGAACTACATACATTGGGCAAAATTGGCTTAGAAATAGAAACGATTCGCAAGGAACATGCAGAGGCGTTGTCAGAAAAAGTGAATATTTTGCTAAGAGAAGTAGGATTTAGAGAGGCAAGGTTTCGCATTGCGATAAACCGAAGTGTAGCCGAAAATGGCATTTTGACCATAGACAGCCAAAATATTCGTCCTTCCTCATCGGGCATCAACAAAGGAGAGTTTCTCATTCGTACAAATCCAGGTTTGCCCGAAGGTTTACTTTCCGAAATTGCTTCGGGTGGGGAAATTTCTCGGGTAATGCTCGCTATCAAAGCCGCTTTAGCCGACAAAGCAGAGTTTCCTGTCCTCATTTTTGACGAAATAGACACAGGTATTTCGGGTGAAGTTGCCAATAAAGTAGGAAATGTGATGCAAAAACTTTCCGAATCTTTTCAAATTTTAGCGATTACGCATTTGCCGCAAATTGCTGCAAAAGGCACAAATCAGTACTTGATTTTCAAGGAAGTAGCAGGCGGAATGACGTATTCGGGCGTGCGCAGACTGGGAAAACAAGAACGTGTGATGGAAATAGCCAAAATGATGGGCGGCGACAATCCCTCGGCAAGTGCCTTGAAAAGCGCAAAAGAGTTGATGGGGTAATATTTATATTGTCAGGAAGTTTGAAAATAGAAAAGTGTTTGAAAAATTAAAAATAAATGGTAATTTGCCAAAAAAAACTTAACTTTGTGTATTCAACATTCCTTATTATAAATTATTGAGATGGAATTAAAAATTAATATTGAATATAATGAATTGTTTAGCCTTATTAAACAATTACCAACCCATGAACTTTTTCAACTAAAATTGGACTTATCAAAGATTTCCCATCAAGAGAAAGTAAAGGTCAAGCAAAATA
>JAAFHL010000063.1:2640-15142 GCA_013298365.1 Bacteroidota bacterium
CTTTTAAGTGGTCCAATTATGACAGATGACCAATATGAAAATTATGAATCAAATCGTAACTGGATAAATCAATGGAGAAAGGAGATATAATTTTACTTGATACATCAGTATTGATAGACTATTTTCGTAAAACGAAAAAAGAGAACACCTTTTTTGTTGAGCTTTCTGAAAGATACGATTTTTTTGCTATTTCAGTCGTAACAAAATTTGAAATCTATATAGGAAGTAATGCGTTGCAAAAAGATTTTTGGGATAGCGTTTTCGAAAATTTTACAATACTACCCTTAACGGAAGAATGTATTGATATGGCTGTTGAAATTCAACAAAAGCTGAAAATGATAGGACAAACTATTGATTTTGCCGATTTGTTGATTGCTGCAACCGCAAAATTTAATGGCTTGGCAATAGCAAGTCTAAATATAAAGCATTTTAATCGCATTATTGACTTGGAATTGGTAACAAAATAAAAATGAAAGTTCTGACAATAAAAATATTAACATCATTTTCACTAATTCTCACATAAATCTCGTTATTTTGCAGTAAACACGCAAAATTATGAGGTTTTTTTATATGCTACCATCATCTGTCTATTTGCCGCCTGTCAGCCAGAAGGCTTTATCAATAAAGTCAAATATCAAGACCAAAAATATGTGAATACTTGCGAAAGTTTCTCTGCTGAAATGGAAGAACTTGCCAAGCATAACAATCAACGGAATCAGTTGATTGTGAGTAGATTTGAACATAAAAAAGGGGCATATCATTTGGAAGCAGGGCAGTTTGAAATCAAAGGAGATACCCTCATTTTTCGCCTCAATAAAGACATAGATTATGGTAAATATTTGGACAAAAAAGGGACAGCAATTGTGCTAAATGCCAGTTACAAGGCAGTAGAGCGCATCAAAGATTTGGAGACTTATACAGAAGGAACGGTAGGGAAATTGGTGATTGATAAGGCATATTTGGCACAAAATAGCCCCGTTTTTTATTATAAAATTCCCTTAAAAAACGCAAATTTAGATGGCAAACAACTTTTTTTGAGTTTTTCCATTATCCGTTTTTCGCCCAAAAATAACAAAAAGCCCGAAGTTTTTTGCAACTCTCAAAACATGCCTTTGGGCAAAATTAGCCCTGCTTGCTGCACCGCAAATGCTTGGGAAAATACGGGTTTGCAGTCTGTGATAGATTTTCCAGAAGTCTGTGCCTCGCCCGAATCCTATCAGCGTTTCAAAAGTTTTACGGGTACAATGGATATTAGTTTTGCGGAAAGAGATTATCCGCTTCCCGATTCTATGGCAACGAATCTCATACAAACCTATATAGAAAAGTATAAAAACCTTAATTATCAAGTAGTTAGAGCGTATATTAAAGGTTATACTTCGCCCATTGGTCCCGATTCGGTCAATCAAAAAATGTCTCGCCTTCATGCCGAAATCGTGAAACAAGGTTTATTTTTAAAAAATGTAGATAATCCTGCCTTAGCAATTGCTGCCGAAGGTTTTGGGGAAGATTGGACTAGGGTTTCCGAAATGCTTCCTAAATCATCTTTCAATTTAGACCAACAAATCGCCATTTTTGAGGTGCTACGCCTGGCTATTTCCCATGATGGAAAAGAGAAAATGCTGAAAGTCATGGCTTTATATCCACAACTCAAAGACGAAATATTGACAGCTACTCGCCATACTTTTGTGGTGTTGCAGTTTGAATATGTGGGCAAAAATGAAAGCCTTGAAGCCTATCAAAATATTTTGCCCATCATGTCCGAAGAATTGACAGCAATCGCAAACGATTCTATTGCGATTCACCCCTATACCGAGGGGGCTGATATAAAAACGCAGTTGAGTCGAATCAACGAAATGCTTACTTACAAGGCAAGCCCAAACTTGTATGCCATGCGAGCTACTTATTTTTTGGCACAAAAGGAAAATGAGCAGGCGATTGCCGATTTGCGGCGTGCGCAGGCATTAGACAGAGGAAATCCTTTGTATAATGACATGATATATGGCATTGAAATGCAGACTTTGGAGGAAATGAGCTTTGCGGAACAGCTTGTGATGTTGGAAAAATATGCCCTTTTATTAAAGGAAAATCCCGAAAATGAACCCATTTATTTGAGCAATTTGGCATTGAAAGACAAAGTAGGTTATGTATCGGGCGCATTACAAGAATATCAAAAAATGAAAGAAAAAAACGCCTTACATTTTAACAATCAAGGCGTTAGCCGTATGAAAACCTATCGCTTGACAGAGGCAAATGAGGATTTTCTCAATGCCCTCCGCAAAGACGATAAAATGGCGGCAACCTATTTTAACCTTGCGGTTTTGTATGCTTTTAGAGGCTACACCAATTTGGTCATCTACAATTTGGAGAAAGCCACAACCTTAGACCCTACCTATAAAAAACGCATTTTTGATAACCCTGCATTTAGCATGATGGCAAATGACCCTAAGTTTGATAAGTTTCGATAGAGAAAATCTTTGGTTAAAATGTCTGATTGGGTGCTTTGGCTTTAGCCAAAGATGCTGTAAAGGCAAAGCACCATTGAAATATCATTTTCGGACATATTAGTTAAAATCAAACCCTAGCAGAATACGCATAATTTAATTTCTTTAGAAGGCATTTATCGCAAGGCGAAAAGCCTTCCTGCCAAGAAAATACCCAAAAGATAGCACCAAACATATTACAAAAACACGATTATCTATAGCCATCAGCCTATATTTTCTATTATAAAAAGATAGTTGTAACATCGTATTACACAAATTTGCAAAAAACTTCATTTTTATAAAATATTTATTTTATATTTGTACGCAGAATTTAATCTATGCTGTTGTGGGTCTTTTTCAAGAGTTGGGTTAGGCGGGATTATGCTCATATCCTACGCCACAGCCCAGAAATCCATACCAACAGGAGTAATTCCCGTATTTTTAAATACAAAAGTTCTATTCAACAATGCAAGCATTTTATGCCTACATTTGTGTGAAATAACTTAAATTAAGCCAAAATGACACACAAATCCATAAAAAACTTATCTGCTCTTTGGGAACAAGAGAAAGGGCATTACAAAACATCGGAAATAGGAACAGGCGTTCAAAAATTTGTGAAGCATATTTTTGAATGTGACGAGTTGTTTCATCTTGAAGAAGGTAAGCTTTCAACGCCTGACCTAAAACGAAAAAATGAATTTTTGACAGAAGCAAAGAAAAAAGGTAGGCGAGCAGATGTGGTAATATTCATTGACTCTGATATTATTATTCCTGTTGAAGTTGAAAAATATACTCATATAACATCAGGAATTAGACAGATTTATAATTATCAAGGGGACTGGACCAAAAAATATGGTATTCTAACAGATGGAAATGAATGGTGGTTTTATAATAATCGCTTTGTAGAAAAGAAGTTCTACCTCAAAGATATGCTGGAGAATCCCGAAAACTTTCTTACTTATTGGAAAGAATATATAACTCCTTCTTTCTACTATCGTTCATTTTTTGAACAAAAAGGGCAATTAACTATATTTGAAGACCCTGCACCTTGTTTAGATGAGGTAAGAGAAGATTTTTTTGCAGACATTACGGCTCTTATTGAAAACTTTGAAAATAAGTTAAATCTGAAAGGCTATTTTGCATCTGAAAATGATGAAACGGAACGTAAAAAAAGAGCTGTTGAAATAACTTACGCTTACATCATTCAGTTTATTTTGTATAAAGTGTTGGTTGATAATGCTTTTGGCGATTTTGAGCAAGATTGGGAAGAAAGGCTAAAAAGTATTGATAAGGCGATTAAGGCAGAATCTTATGGTGATGTATTGGTTAAAATTAAAGGGATTAGTGATAAGATTTCAGCCCGTATTTATCGGCGATTCAATGATGAACAATTGATGATAAATGATAAACTAAAAGAAATCTTATCTGCACCAAAAACAGAAATTGGAGATGTGTCTGTTTGGTTAGACATTATGCTGTTTATGAATAGATACAATTTTGCCAATGTTCAAAACGAAATTTTTGGATATGTCTATGAAAATTACCTAAAAGACCTTTATCTTGACGAAAAAAAAGGGCAGTATTTCACTGACCCACAAGTAGTTGAGTTTATGCTTGACGAAATGGGGTACACAAAAAAAAATCTGCAAAAACGTTATAGCAAAGACAAAAATAGCCTTTCTATTATTGACCCTTCTTGTGGTTCGGGGACTTTTCTGTACCACGCAACGCATAGAATTGTGGAAGCTTTTTTTGACGGAAGCAACGCTTCTGCAAAACTTACAGAACAACTCATAAATGATAATATTTTTGGCTTAGACATTGCCGAATTTCCCCTGTATCTTGCCGAAATGAATATCTTGATGCGCATGTTGCCTATCATTATTCACGAAAAATATAACAATCCTATTGACCAAAAAATAAAAGTCTTTAAAACACGCGATAGTGTTGCAGAATTTTTGGATACGGCAATAAAAAACACTTTGTCTGATATAAATATTGCCTTTAAAAAGCAAAAAACGCAACTCCACCTTTTTACTGAAACCTTAGATTTAGGCTATAATAGCTTTATGCGAGACGAAGGCGATTTGGATAATTTGAAAAATAGCTTAGAAAATAATAACGAAAACTTCAGAAATCGCTTTGATTTTATTATTGGAAATCCGCCTTATATAAGTTACAATGAATGCGCTTCACAAGATATGCTCTCATTTGTATTGATGAGAGAGGGCAAATTAAAGTTAAATGATATATATGGTTTTAATTTACATAGTATGCCTCATCGTACTAAAAAATATAGACCTAACCCCAATTTATATGCCTTTTTTATGGCATTAGGCGTTGCACTGCTCAAAGATGACGGACTTATTTCCTATATTATTCCCCAAACTTTACTCACTTCGGGAGATTTAGATGTAATGCGGTATCATTTAGCCAAATATATTACAATCGAAAAAATAATATTGTTTGCTAATAAAATGTTTATTGGCAGAGGAATTAAGCAAACTAAACCTGTAGCAACCTCAAGTTTAATCTTTATTATTCGAAAAACTACACCAAAACCTAATCAAGAAATTGAAGTAATAAGATATAATGCTGTTAATAAACAAGTTATAGAATGTTTGAATGATTTAAAAGAAAGAAAAAATATAACAAGGATTTTTATTTCTAATAAACTCTTACTTAAAAATGCAGAAAATTGGAACTTTATAAAATTCAATCAAGCACTCATTGAATTTTATGATGAATATAATACATTAGGAGAGAGTTTTAGTTTTTATTATGAACATTCCTTAGCAGAAAAATATTATCAATCTAAGTTTTATTTTGATGGTGGGTATAGTATTGACGAAAAAAAAAGAGTATATGAAGAACCACAGCAAGCCTTCTATATTTACCCAAAATTTCAATCTAAAACCTATACAAAAGTAATTCCTAATGGCTATTGGCTCAATCAAAGAAAAAAAACGGATACCTATTTTATAGGATTGAGACAGGCAAATCAGGAATATCATTTATTGGATAGTAGCCATAAAATTGTATGGAGTTATGCTAACCCTAATAAATTTTATTTCACTTCTGAACCTATTATATGGGCAAGAAATCAATTTAATGCGATTGGTTCTGAAAATAAAAATGAATTGTTATATTTATTTGTATTACTAAATTCTCCTATAAATATTAAAATCCTTACAGAAAATGTGAAAAGCGATAATGAAAAAGACATTCTTTTTTCCATTACCTCTATAAAATCTTTTATTAAAACACCTATTATTACAACTGAAAATCAGCTAATAAAAAAAGAAACAATCAATTGTGCTATTCAATTAATTGAAATAGAGAAAGATACATTATCTTCATTTGTTGATTTTAAAGGCGTTTTACTTCAAAAATTTGAAAAAATAGAGATACAGAAAAATAATTTTATCCTGCACTATAAAGATAAACAAGCTATATGTCCTATAAAAAGTAATAAAGAAGTAGTGGAAAATATACTTTATAATCTACCTAAGATAGGACTATTAAATGAAGAAGGAATAGGCAGCGTTTCTGAACTTAAATTGCTTTCTGCATTTGACAAAGATTATCAACTACGCTTAAAATCTTATATAGATGACCTGATATATGCCCTTTATTTTAAGATAAAACTATCTGATTTGGGCTTTGAACATGCTGCGGAAATCCAAAAAGCCTGTGCAAAACATGCCTATTATCAACTTGTAAATAGCTAATAAAAAATCACACCAGTTCTGGCAGTCTTAATAAATTGCGCTCTCCCCACTGTAACTCAATCAGCAAGTTCCCAAAAAATGTTGCTGCGATGATTAGTGAACTCGCCGAACTATGCCGAATCACGATGCCTACAAAGTAATCTTATAAAAATAGCGGGTATATTTGTATCTAAAACGTGGAAGGTTTCAAAAACCTGCCACGTTTTTTGCGCTAACATAAAAGATGCCAAATGACCCTAAGTTTGATACGTTTCGCTGAAAGACTCCGTATGTTAAGCATAATAATAGCATACACTAAAAAATAACTACTTTTTTTAGTGAAAAATGTTGAAAATATTTGCAATATACACGAAAAAGTAGTATCTTTGCTAAAATATTTAAGTTTTATGGAGCATTTCACACAACTTCAACAACAAATTTATGTCTATTATCAGAAAAACCGATTGCTTTCGGGTACGGAAAAATCGTATTATGTGGGCAAACTACTTGAAATTGAACGCATGTCCGAAAAGGAATATGCAAATGCGCATTTTACGATTTCAAAATCGCAGATGACGGCGGTACTTGCACAAATTATTGCAGAGGCAAAGGAGTAAAGGTAATTTGTTTCCAATACCGTAAAATTTTGGTGCAAATATTTATAGCTGAATGTAAGTTAGGTTAAAAAAGTATTCTTGCGCCAAAATTTTAGGGTAACTAAATTTATAGAATTGGGCAGAAAATATATAGGAGAAAGGATAACTATTTTATTTTTGGGATAAATTAATAGAAGGCAAAATTACCGATTTGAACCCTGCATTTAGGGTTATGGTGGAAACAAAACTTCTCAAAAAAGGAAAAGCGATTGCAGGAGCATTTGTATTTACGAAAGGAGAACCTTCAAAAGCCTCATTGATGGGTTCTTTTGTTTCAAATAATGCAATCATTTTGAATCTAGCGGTAAATTTATTCGTTTCGTGAAATAAATTTAGCTCGAATTCTATGATGAAAGTATTAATATTCTCTTTTGAAAATACAGTAGTGTATGATAAATTCATATTTAACTCTTCTGTCAGATTATCATTAAGATATTCTGATTCAGAAGAACTTATGTTAAAGTCAGGGAATTGTACTTTAACTAATCTTATAGCATTTTGTATGTTTATATTACTCATTTATGCGGCACTTGCAAAATTATAATTACTCTCAGAATCAAAGTTTATTTGACTATTTGTTTTTACTTGTACAGAAGCTATCAATGTGATTTTATCTTCACATTCTACATTAATATTATGCGCCAAAGTATCGGAAGAATCGTCTAAAAAAGCATAATGACTCTCAAAAGTAGAAAGGTATGTTTGTACATTTTCACCTTCAAAATCAACATTATCATACTTTTTAAACATTTCTGTTAATGTTTTTTCGTCTGTTTCTTGGAAATACTGCTCCAAAAGCTGCAAAGATTTGTTTAAGTCTATCATTTTGTTTCAATTAATTTAAAATTTGTGAGCGTTGCAGGACTAATATCTATAATGCAAACAATAATTCTTGGATTCATCGTAATAAAAGAGGAAGAGCTTTCGTCAAAACTATATTGAACATTAGGAATAGTTGCCCGATGATCAACTGCACGAATAGACTTATAAGGCAATATATCTTTATATTTTTCGTCTGTTTGAGAGATTTCTTTTAGAAACTCAATAAATTTCCCTACCGACCAACGAGCAGAATTTGAATTCTTGCTACTAAATACTTGCATTAATTTTATAATCCACTCAATATGTCTTCTATTTCCAACTAAATCAAGCATGACATTTTCTTCACAATTTATTTCTGCCTGAAAAATATAGTAACTGTTGTTATAATGATTTTTTCCCCAATATCGTGCCATTTCTATGTTGTAATCCCAGAAATAATATCCGCTTCCTAAAAAAGGATTTTTTTTGCTATTTACATCATATAACGATTTAGCAGGAGGGTGTCCACTTTTTTCTATTAATGCACCATTTCCTGTATTATTGCATACATGTTGTCCTATTGTTTTTAGCATAAAAATCTGTATTATTAGGATTTACGAGTAAAAATAGCTGAAACTGGCTTTAAACCGTAGTTCTTGTATCATTAAACGATAACTATTACAATAATGTTCGCAAATATATGAAAGAAAAACGTATATATACACTAATAATTGTTAGAAATTAAATCTCAATATAACAAATAAGTCAATATCGGGATTGATACCTCAATAAATAATAAAAATTCCCAATATATATTTTATCCTAAATTTTTACTATATATCAATTTTTTTTTAGTAATTTTGCGATTAATTATGGCAAAATTTAATTCTATTTTACGATATTATGGCAGAAAAACAACCTGTTTATAACGAAGACAGCATAAAGTCCTTAGATTGGCGTGAGCATATTCGTTTGCGTCCAGGCATGTATATTGGCAAATTGGGCGATGGTTCGTCTGTTGATGATGGGATTTATGTCTTGGTAAAAGAGATTATAGACAATTCTATTGATGAGTTTGTGATGGGAAATGGCGCAAAAATTGAGGTAGAAATTACGAGTGGTCAAGTAAAAGTGCGGGATTATGGGCGAGGTATTCCTTTGGGAAAGGTGATAGATTGCGTTTCTAAAATCAACACAGGCGGCAAATATGATTCGGAGGCATTTAAAAAATCGGTGGGCTTAAATGGGGTCGGTACAAAGGCGGTAAATGCACTTTCGCAGCATTTTCGGGTGGAATCGGTGAGAGATGGGCAGAAGAAAGTGGCAGAATTTGAAAAGGGTTTTTTGACCAAAGACCATAAAACGATACCTTCTACCGAGCCGAATGGTGTAAGTATTATTTTTGAACCTGATAATAGCATTTTTAAAAATTATCATTTTATCCCCGAATATCTTATCAATCAAATTTGGAATTATGCGTATTTGAATGCAGGGCTGACCATTCATTTCAATAAGCAAAAATATATTTCTAAAAATGGTTTGTTGGATTTGCTCACCCACAAAACCGAAGTCGAAGCCATTCGTTATCCTATCATTCACCTCAAAGGAAATGACATAGAGATTGCGATTACACATGGAAATAGCTATGGCGAGGAATATTATTCTTTCGTAAATGGACAATATACCCCCCTTGGCGGCACGCATTTACAGGCATTTAGGGAGGCGATTGTGAAGGCGATTCGAGAATTTTATGACAAAACTTTTGATGTTGCCGACATTCGTACTGCCATTATTGCGGCGGTGAGTATTCGTATTCAAGAGCCTGTGTTTGAGTCGCAAACCAAGACAAAATTGGGTTCAACCACAATTTCGCCCGACCCTGACTCTACAAGTGTGCGTAGTTTTATTTCCGATTTTTTGAAAAAGGAATTAGATAATTTTTTGCATAAAAATCCTACGGTTGCCCAAGAAATTTTGAAGCGGATTCAGCAGTCAGAAAGGGAAAGAAAGGAAATTGCGGGCATCAAAAAATTGGCAAATGAGCGTGCGAAAAAGGCGAATTTACACAATAAAAAACTAAGAGATTGCCGTATTCACCTTTCAAATGAAGATAAAAAGGCAAAAGAGGAACAAAAATTGGCTTCTACGTTGTTTATAACAGAAGGAGACTCGGCAAGTGGCTCGATTACAAAGGCAAGAAATGTAGAATCTCAAGCCGTTTTTAGCTTGCGAGGAAAGCCCCTGAATTGTTTTGGCATGACAAAAAAGGTGGTATATGAAAATGAGGAGTTTAATTTGTTGCAACATGCCCTCAATATTGAAGATGGCTTGGACGGACTACGTTATAATAATGTTGTGATTTCCACAGATGCCGATGTGGACGGTATGCACATTCGCTTGTTGCTGCTCACTTTTTTCTTGCAATTTTTTCCAGATTTGGTACGTGCAGGGCATTTGTATATTTTGGATACGCCGCTTTTTAGGGTAAGAAATAAGCAAAAAACCTTTTATTGTTATTCTGAAACAGAAAAACAAACTGCCATGAATGTTTTGGGCGGAAAACCTGAAATTACTCGATTCAAAGGTTTGGGAGAGATTTCACCTGACGAATTTGCCAAATTTATTGGCGAAAACATTCGTTTGCAACCGGTCGTATTGCATAGTTCTACTTCTATCGAACAACTTTTGGATTATTATATGGGCAAAAATACGCCTGATAGACAGCGTTTTATCATAGATAATTTGAAAGTAGAGAAAGATGAAGCGGAATTAGTAGCTGTTTAAAAAAAATGAAAAGCAGATTTTCACAGATGATTATTTTTATCTGCGAAAATCTGCGCTTCAATCCAATCTGCGTTTATCTGCGAGAAATAAACCCCCTACTGTGCCTTTACAATTTTTCCATCAAGCACATTATCTGCATCTATGATGCGATACACATACATTCCTTTTGACAAAGTAGATAGGTCTATGGTTTGAAAGAAGGCATTTCCATCACTTTTCCAATTCACACTATATACTTCTTGTCCTATTTCATTGTAAAGCCTAAACTTAATATTTCCCTTCATACCCGAAATTTGCACTTCTAACTCATCGGCAAAAGGGTTAGGAAATACAGAAGCAGAAACTGGAACCTCAGCAATACGAATTTCTACCACATTGGAATAACGCATTTCTCCATTCATATCCACCATTCTAAGACGATAGAAATTGATAGGGCTTGGATATTTGTCAATAAAATCATAATTTTTGAGGGAATTTGAGCTACCTGCTGCTTGCACCTTTCCCAATTCTTCAAATAAGAAACTATCTGTACTTTTTTCTACCCCAAAATAATCGGAATTAATTTCTGACGCAGTAAACCAATAAAGATAATTGACAATACCCGTATAATAGGCATTAAAGTTCAACAATTCTGTGGGAAAAGGATTACAAGGCTGCCCTGTTACCATACTTGATGCGGGAATGTGGTCTAATGTATAAGCTTCTTTGGGGTCGCCGAGCGTACTTGGCATAGGCGAACCAAAGGTATTGTAGGAATTTGTGGTAGAATAAACTAAGTCCCCCGTACCAGGTCCGCCGCCTGTGGCAGGGTCATCTGTCCAAGTATCATATGCTCCTAGCGTATTCCCTTCGGATTGCGTTACCCCCAAATTGGTCAATAAGGCAGGAATAGGACAAAGTGGGTCCATGCTTAAATCAGGCTGACTTGCATACAAACGTAATTGCGGCTGTGCACCAGGAAAACTACTGTTTAGTTTCCAATAAAAATAGGGGTTTATGGCAACAGGAGTAGGTGTTCCCATGCTTGTAACATTTGGTGTAACAACCTCTAAACGAGCATAATATGTACCATTTTGTCCTGTATTTATATCCACAGGACGATAGTAAGTGCCATCTCCTACGGGAAACAAATAATCACCCGTAGCATTGACTTCCCTTGCCAAACGCCCATTGCCTGTACTTACTACCATGCCATTTGTTGTACCTTGAAATTGATGTTGTGACACCATGCCTACAGAGCCGAGAACGCCATCGCCTGCGTCTGCACGAGTGATAGCCATGCCGGTAGTAGGTTGCATCATCGTATTTGTATTGCTAGGATTTCGCACCCAAACTACGTTGTCATTGGTATTTAAGGTATTATTATGCAAAAAAAGCGTTCCATCACTGTTTGTGCCACTGTTTGCGCCCAAAGTAGCATTTGCCCCTTTTACGCCTGTTTGCACATTCACATTTATCATGTTTTTGCTTTGATTGCTGCCTTCAAGCGATAGATTATAGAAAATAATGTCATCTGTTCCAGATGCATTTCCTATCAAATTTTGCGTACCTTCCATTAAATGTACCGTTCCCCCACGTGTATTCACACCATCGGGAGCAGCCGTTAAGGTCGGTAGCGTGCCTGAAATAGATGTAGGCGATGCGGGCGTTGCCGGAGCATTGTCATAGTCAAAAACCATCGGCTTACCTGTTTCATTTGCAATATTTCCAGGCAAACCAGGTGCTTGATTTCCAATAAAAATGGCACCATCAACCCGAATGTCGCCTGTGCCTGTACCCACGCCACCTGATGCAGCATTATTGGCAGAAACGCCTCCTTCAATATAAATGAAACCATTTGTTCCGTCATCTACAAAGATTTCAGGATTTCCTTTTGAAGTAGTGCCATTGTCATTACCGCTCACAAAAATGGTTTGTTGGGCAAAAGAACAAGAAAAATAGCCAAGAGAAGAAAGAAAGAATAGATATTTGTACATGATGCTTTAATATAAAAATATTAAGGAAGTGTGCTTGTTGAATCTGGTGGCAATATATTATTTATATCTCATAAAAGCAAAAAAAAAACTAATGA
>JAAFHL010000630.1 GCA_013298365.1 Bacteroidota bacterium
TTTAGAAATGGCTGAAAAACAAATCATTAGCAAGGATTACGCAGCAATTATGCGGCAGTATGAGATTCCCAATTTTATTGCATTAGCGATTTCGGTACAAGGCAAAAAGAGTATGGTGAAACAGGTGGAATTGTAGGTTCCTTAGGCTATACTTATTTCACTTTTATTTCAAATAATTATAAAAAATAATTAAATCTAAAATGGCAAAAATAGTTAAATTACATATAATCTCTTGTTATGCAATTTTTGTCCTATGCTGTTTCCACACATTATCAGCACAACCTGCCTCTAAGTGCCTTTCTTACAATGGAATAGATGAATATACCACTTTAGGAAATCCAGTTGGGCTTCAGCTTAGCAATTATACCATCACATTATGGTTTTTTCCGCAGGATAATCATAAAAGTTTAATTACAAGAGGAACATCACGAGGCGCAAGCAACCTCAGAACTTTTGAATTATACGGCGATAATGGAACGCTTAAATTGTTTTTAAACAGTAATGGAGGAACTGGCTACACACATACAATTGGGGTTTTTGCCTTAAATCAATGGAATCACGTTGCCATAACGAAAGTGGATTCCATCATTTATACCACCTTAAATGGCAGCAATATTCAAAAAGATACCCTTAATCTTGTCCCAGCTATTGCTACTTACGACTGGCATATTGGCGGAAATGGCGCATATACCTTTCAAGGGCGACTTGATGAATTACATATTTGGATCTATGCCAGAGAAATAGATTTAATTAGGGATAAAATGCACGCTACTTATACGAGTTGGTCGAATTTAACGGGTGCGTATAATTTTAATCAAACCATAGGTACTACGCTACCAGATACAGACCTGCCTGCCGAAAATGGTACAAATATCAATATGGACAATACAAACTGGGTTACTTCCTATCTTCCTATGGGAAATACAACCTCACGTGCGCAAAAGAATCAACGGGGAATATGGCAAGCGACAGGCACAAATGATGCACTTGATTCTGATGGATTTTATCTAAGCGTAAATACTCCCTTAACAGAAGTAAATTACGCCACTTATGGGCATGACAATAATGATTTTTTAAATACAATCGTTCATACAGATTTGCCTGTTGGCGCACAAAAAAGATATAAAGAAATTTGGTACATAGATGAACAAGGAAGCATAGATGCAAATATTACTTTTGATTTGAATAAAATATGGGGACCTGCGATTGCAGCAAGTCAAGCGGCAGGTTATGTGTTATTATTCAGAAGTGGAACAATCGGAAATTTCTCTGTTTTATCTGCTAATGCAAGCCTTACAAGCAGCACCAAAATAACGTTTAATAATATCGCACTTCAAGATGGATATTTTACCTTGGGTACAAATGATGAAATAAATAGTCCATTAGAAGGCACATTTGTGGTGGGACAATCGTATTTTGGTGCAAATAATTATGTGGAATATATTCCCGGAAATCTGCCCATTATTTTGGGTGCGCCTCATGCAGGCTCACTTATCCCTGCGCATCTCCCCATGATTTTAGACCGATTAATAGATGGAGGAACGCTTCAAGCGAGTTTAATGATGACGGATTCTATCATGCTTGCTACAAATGGTTGCAGACCTCATCTGATTATTAATCATCTTCACCCCAAAATATTTGTATGCACAGGCGAAATGATTGAGGCTTCGGGTTTGCACCCAGAAACGAATCAGGCTTGGTACGATTTTAACAATTTTATAGAGATTGCAAAGACAAAAGCTACAAATGACTGGGGAAAAGGGCATTATTTTGAAATTCATACTAGGGCAGGGACTCGCACTCAAGTTGGTTTGGGATTAGATACAGGAGATTTGAGTCAGCCCGATTCGATACTCGCTACGATGGCAAATCAATCAACAGTTCATCATTTATGTACAACAGGAGGCGCAAATTTTTTGGAGGTCGTAAAAGGCAACAACTGTTTAGGAAGTTTGCTCGAAGCAAAAGGTTGGAACTCCTCCCCAAGTTATGCCGACCCGCAGCCCGCAGCTCCTTTCTTCTATGCGGGGAAAAATACTTGGCGGCATGGCTCTAATACTTTTGGAATGATTGATGCTACGCATGTAGAAAGTAGTGCAGCTTACATTAACAGCAATTTGAATCGTGCTAATTATAGCGGAGACCTTGCAAATGCAATGCTCACTTTTATGCAAACCTTTTACAACCTCTCTTTTAATTGTGCGCCATTTCCGATAAATCTACTTGACTTTCATGCATATTTAGATGAACAACAAAATCATATTCTCTTAGCATGGAATACGGTTTCCGAGTTTAATAATAGCCATTTTGTGGTTGAAAAATCCTATAATCGTCAAAATTGGATTTCCTTAGGCTTGATATATTCACAAGGAAATACAACAGCGCAAAAATATTATTCCATGATTGACAACGACTTGGCATTAGATTCTGTTCATTATTATAGACTCAAACAAGTTGATTTTAATGGCAGCTTCAGCTATTCGGCTATTCAATCCGTTAAAACAGTCAATCCATCTCATC